>JASLYQ010000025.1 GCA_030739735.1 Alphaproteobacteria bacterium
CCTTACCGCCGCCACTCTGCATCTGGCGCATGAAGAATATCCACACCGCGACAATGAGGATCATCGGTAGCCAATTTAATAATATGCCGTAAAGCGGTGAGACGCCTTCCTTGTCCGGCTTGGCGCTGATGCGCACACCCTGCTCGTGCAAACGCTGAACCAGGGTCGGATCGTCCGGCGCATAGGTCGTGAAGCCCTGGCCGGTACCAGCGAAATGCCCCGTGATGCGCTCGCCCTCTATGGTAACGTCGCGGATCTGCCCGTCCTCTACCCGGTCGAGGAAATCCGAAAAGGCGAGCTGACTCGAGGCGTCGGTCTCGCCCTTACTCTGAAACAGATTGAACAGGGTCAGAAGCAGGAGCGCAATGATGATCCAAAGCACGATGTTACGGCCGAACATATTCAAGACGTCATTTCCCTCATAGTCGCGAAAGGTGCTCCCAGCAAAGCCTGCGTAGGCCGGAAGCGCACCGCCAGCGACGGCAGTCCCATCTCCCACTTGTCTAGGTGGGGCAACGCAAGGGGCGCGTCAAGGCTCCAGAGCACCGGAAGACCTTCGCGCACCGGCTGCGGCAAGGCCTCGAGCACCGTATCCGCCCCTTTGCGCAGGCGCCCCCAGGTGGCATCATCAAGGGGTCGTAGGGTAGCACCTTCGACAGCCTTCGCGCGGATGCGGAAGCGTCGGTCCCAGGTCTCATCAACAGGACCGGTCGGCACAATAGCGCGCGCTTCGCGGCAAATCAGGAGCCGGCCGTCGGCGAGCGGCAGCAGGCGGCAACCGCCGAGGGTGCGCGGCGTCGACTTCGACAGGGCCTCGAGCAGACGCGCTAGCCTCTCTCCACGGGGCGCATACCTGCCTCCGCCAAGGCAGACCAAAACGCGCGCGAGCACCCTTTGTGCCGGCTGCCCTGCGGCCAGCAGGGTGGCAATATCGACCTCCGCCGCCCCGGCTGGGGAAAGCCGTACCGTCTCGGCCAGCAATCGGGCGATACAGTGGTCATCGTCGTGGCGGCGCTGCGCCTGTACGGTGGCCTCGGCGCATAAGACGGCGCCCTCGCCGGCGATGGCGCGGCGGGCGCGCACGCGGGCGAACGCGGCATCTCGATTCGAAGGGTCTTCGATCCAGCTTTGGCCGGCCGCCTGCATGGTCACACGCAGCCGGTCGCCGGGAACGCCAAGCAGCGGGCGCAATAGACGCACGCCGTCGCGCTCGGCACACACAGGCATGGCGGCGAGGCCTGCCGGGCCACTGCTAGCTTTATGACGCAGCCATACGGTCTCGGCTTGGTCGCCGGCGTGGTGGGCGAGCAGTAGGTGCAGCAAGCCTTCCCGCCGGCAAGCTTCAAACAGCAAATGGTAGCGCGCCTCGCGCGCTGCGGCCTGGATACCACTCTTCGGCTTCCCGCCCCGCCAGACAAGCAGGCGGGCCTCCATTCCGAGCTCACAAAGACGGGCACAGGTGGCTTCCGCCTCGCTCTGAGATTCGGGGCGCAGGCCGTGGTCAACCACGAGACCCACCAGCCTGCCGCCGCGCCGCACCGCCCAGCGCTCGGCGAGTAAGGCGAGGCAAAGGCTATCAACGCCGCCAGAGACCGCTGCGGCTAGCACTGGGACACTCTCAAACGGCCCAAGGGCCTCAATTAGTGAGGCAAACTCTGCCTCGCCGAGCGCCGTGCTCAGCAGCTCGCCTCAGCGCGAGCCACGGGCAGGCGATCTGTAATATGGCCCGGCGCGCTGCCGAGCTCCCGCGTCAGGCGCTCGTAGGCGGCGCAGGCCTCGCGCATCTTGTCCATGGCGGCGAAGGCCAAGCCGAGCTTGAGCAGGCTGTCCGCGGCCTTGTTACCGTCGGGAAAGCCCTTGTAGGCGCGCGCGAAAGCGACTGCCGCGCTTTGTTGATCGCCCTGCTTCATATAAATTTCGCCAATCCAAAAATGGGCGTTGCCAGCTAGCGGATCCTCGGGATAGGCATCGATGATGGCCTGGAAGCCCGCCCGCGCTGCCGCGTAGTCGGTTTGGCTAAGCAGCTGAATGGCTTGGCTGTAGACGTCGGCCACCGGCTGGTCCTCAGGCGGCTGGGCCGCGGCAACGTCAGTGCCCCCGGCCGGAATGGTGCCGAGCACGCCGTGGCCCTCATTGCTGAGGCTGCCACTGTCGATCGCCATGGTGGAGAGCGAGCCGCCGCCCGCATCTGCGACGGGGCCAGGTGTCGGCGCCAGCGTCTCGGCTAGGCGCTGCTCGATAGCGGCCAGACGCGCGTCAGTGTCGGCTACCATCAACTCGACCCGGTCGCCGACCTGACGCAGGGCGAAATGAGCCTCCTCGATCTGGCCGGTAAGCTGGCGCAGCTGGTCTTCCAGCTCGCTGAAGCGCACCTCCTGGCGCGCCACAGCCTCAGCATCACCTTCGCCGGCGCTATGGGCGCTCTCGGGCACGCCCGCATTGGCAAGCTGGCGTGTGATCAGGCCGAGGCCACGCTCGAGCCGCTCCAGGCGATCGACCAGAGCGGCAAGGCTGAGATCCTGGGGGAAGGCGGGCGTTGCGCTAAAAAACACGACGGCGGCACACAGGGCCGCCAAGTGGACTCGCAAAGCTTTCATATTGTCTCGCTCGGCCGGTCAGTAATGTGGCCGATAGTGCCAGCGGATCGTGGCCAGACTAAGGCGCAACGGCGGGCGCCAGATAAAGCGCCCGCCAAAATCCGCCAACTCAGTTGATGCTCGAGATACCGACTCGGTTCTGGGCCCAGGCCGCCTCGGTATGACCAAGTACGATCGGCCGCTCCTTACCGTAGGAGATGGTGCCGATGCGCGAAGCTTGGACACCGAGCGATACCAAGAAGTTCTTCGCTGCAGTCGCGCGGCGCTCGCCAAGCGCCAAATTGTACTCGCGCGTGCCGCGCTCATCGCAATGTCCAGCAATCATAATGCTGAGGTTCCCGTTAATCTTTAGGAACTGAGCCTGACGGCGCAGCGTGTCCTGGCCGTCCGGATGCACATCGTAGCGGTCGTAGTCAAAGAACACGCGATCACCGACTTCCTGGACGAATTGCTCCTGCGACGTCAGCGGAAGCGGTGGAGGTGTTTCGCGAATCTCCGGCGCGGCCTCGACCACCGGTGCCGGCGTACCCGTGTCACCGGCACCGCCAGCATCCGCAGCCTCATCGGAATCCGTCTCGCAGGCAGCGAGGAGAAGAATTGCGCCCGCCAGGGCGATCAGTTTGGTCCGCATTTACGCAGTCTCCCAAATTGGCTCGTGACGCTCGCCACAGCACAGTGCCGGCGATGAGAAAACGAGCGGCTTAGCGTTCCTTGTCGAGACAATGCTCGACCGGCGGCGATACCTGCCCCCACACTGACGAAACCACATTTGTCGATTGTATTGGCAGGACACGCGCTTATCAAGATCAACTCGCATTTGTGATTAGCGCACATCCGGCCCGCTCCCCGGGGCCTTGCGCGGGATTAGCGGCGACCACGCCGGATCGGAGGCATCGGTAGGCGTGACGATCTCGCGCTCGTTGCGCCCCGTGATGTCAACACTGACTAGCCGCACCCGCCCATTGCGCCCGCCGCCGCCCGGCTGGTCCCGGAAGAACATTAGCACGCGGCCGTTCGGCGCCCAGGTTGGTCCTTCCACGAGGAAGCCCGTCGACAGCAGCCTTTCATCGTTGCCGTCAGGACGCATGACGCCGATATAGAAAACGCTGCCACGCGACTTGGTAAACGCAATCCAGTCGCCGCGCGGCGACCAGACCGGAGTGGCGTAACGCCCCTTCCCAAAGCTGATGCGCTTTACGCCACTGCCGTCGGCATTCATGACATAGACTTGCTGAGTGCCCGAGCGGTCGGATTCAAAGGTTACGCGCTTGCCATCGGCGGAATAAGACGGCGCGGTGTCAATGGCAGGGTGACGCGTCAGCTGCAACTGCACCCCAGTGCGAAGGTCAAGCTCGTGGATCTCCGTGTTGCCGTCCAGGGCAACCGACATGACAACCTTGTTGCCGTCGGGGGAGAAGCGCGGCGCGATAGTCATGTTGCCGTGAAATTTTCCCAGGATCTCCTGCTGACCTGTGTCGATATTGCGAATATAGACCCGCGGCTGGCCATCGAGGTAGGAGAGATAGGTGATCTCCTGCAAGGTCGGCGAGAAGCGCGGTGTCAACACGAGGTGGCGGCCGTCGGTGAGGAAGCGATGGTTGGCGCCGTCCTGGTCCATAATGGCCAGGCGCTTGATACGCGCCTCGGTCGGCCCGGTCTCGGCGACATAGACGATGCGGGTGTCGAAATAGCCTTCTTCGCCGGTGATCCGCTGATAGGTTGCATCGGCGATTAGATGCGCTACACGGCGCCACTTGTCGCGCGGCGCCCGCAGTCGAAAGCCAATCAGATATTGCTCGGAAAACACGTCCCAAAGGCGAAACTCGGCATCGACAAAACCATCACCGCTGACGCTCAGCTTACCGGTGACGAGGGCCTGAGCGTTGATCTGGCGCCAATCGCCGAAGCGAGGGACAACGCCAATCTGATCTGGCTTTTGCAGGAAGCTTCGCGGATCGAGCGGGCGGAACAGACCCGAGCTATCGAGATCGCCCGAGACCACGGCGGCAATATCGGCTCCGAGTTGGCGCTCAGGCCCGGTCCCGCCAACAAGACCGGTTACCGCAATGGGCACCGGCTCGACTTGGCCGTGCGTAATATCGATCTCGATTTGGGCTACGGCCGGCACCGTCGTAGCGACGGCAAACAGGCCGAAAACAAGGCCTATGACACGTCCTGTCATCACCCGTACATCTCCCTGGGATCAAAGGTCAGCTTTATATCCCGCCACTGCTCGTATTTTTTGGGCGAGAGGTATTGAATCTGTTCTGTCTTGCGTACCGCCCGCACAGCGCTTTCGGCCATGGTACGGTAGAAAGGGTCGGACTGCATGCGCATGCGGTCCCTTTCGTCCACTTCAACGCGCTCGACTGTGCCATCTCGGCGCAACTGAAGCCGTAGGGTGACGCGCATTTCGTGCGCGTCGCGGGCCCCGGCGGGAACATTCCAGTTGCGTTGGATCTGCGAGCGAATGGCGTCGACCTCGGTCTGGCTCAACGGGGTGTCCAAACGATGGGGCGTAGCGGCTTCCGCCAGCAACTGGTCGATTGGGTCGGCGGCTGCAGGCGTCGTCTCGGTCTCAGGCTCCGGCGCGCGCGGTACCGGCTCCATCTTCTCCAGGCTCTGCAGCGCAGATTCAAAGTCGAGCCGTACCGGCGGCATGGGCTTCGGTCGTGGCCGCTGAATCTCCGCCGGCAGGGTGGTAACTTCGATCGGAGCCGGCGCCGGCTCGGGCTCCGCCACCTCGGGCTCAGGCTTGGGGTCCGGCAACGGTGGTGGTGGCGGCTCGGGCTCAGCGACTTCAAGTACCGGCGGCGGCGGCGGCGGCGTATCTTCAACCTGTGGCGGTGGTGCCTCACTCGGTTCGGGTTCAGGTGCCTCCGCCACCGGCAAGGCTTTGGGCAGATTGCGCGCCTCGGCGATCGGCACGAACGTGACGGTGGTCACCGCCTCCTGTAATGGCGAATCCTCGAATAAATGCGGCACACCGACATAGACAAGCGTGATCACCGCGAGGTGCAGCAGCATCGATATAACCATCGCACGCTGCATGGCGTCAGCCCTCACCCCGCTGGGGGGTGGGCAGCTCGGTAACCAACCCAACCTCGCCGAATCCGGCGGCGTTGATGGTACCCATAACCTGCATTACAAGGCCGTAAGCTACGCTCTTGTCGCCGCGCACGAAAATGCGCAGGTCCGGGCGTTCAGCCGCGACCGCCTGCAGCTTCGGCACCAGATCGGCTAACTCGACCTTGAGCTCTTGCAAAAAAACTACGCCTTCGGCATCGATACTCACGGTGAGGGGCTCGTCGTCGCCCGGCAAACCAGTGGCGGCGCTTTCCGGCAGATCGACCTCGACACCGACGGTCAGCAGCGGTGCCGTGACCATGAATACCACGAGCAACACCAGCATCACGTCGACGAAGGGCGTGACATTGATCTCCGCCATGGGGCGGTAGCGCCGCCCCGCTTCGCGCTTGACGCCGACGCCGGCCATCAGCCCCCCCGCTCTGCCATCTGCCGTGACAGAAGAGCACTGAACTCACCGGCAAAGGTCTCTAGCCGCCCAGCATAGCGATTGAGGTCACCCGATAGTTTGTTGTAGGCAACCACGGCTGGGATCGCCGCAACCAACCCCAAGGCGGTCGCCAGCAGCGCCTCGGCAATGCCGGGCGCGACGACCACCAGCGAGGTGTTACGCGTGCCGGCAATAGCCTGAAAGCTGTTCATAATCCCCCAGACCGTGCCGAACAGACCAATGAAAGGCGCCGTCGAGCCGACCGTGGCAAGAAAGCCGATACGGCGCTCGAGCCCCTCCATCTCGCGTTGCATGGCAACGTTCATGACGCGATCTATGCGGCTTTGCAATGAGGCCTGGTCGCGCGTTTCCGATACGGCTGTGCCGTGCGCGGTGGCCAGGGTCCATTCGCGCATGGCCACAGTAAAAAGCATGGCGAGCGGATGGTCGGGTGCCTGGCCAACACGCTCGTAAAGCTCTTCCAGAGAGCCGCCGGACCAGAAAGAGTCCTCGAAGGCATCCGCCTTAGCGCGCAGGCGCTGTAACTGGCGCGATTTCTCGAAGATGATCGTCCAGCACCAGACCGAAGCGAGCAGAAGCACGCCCATCACTAGTTTGACCACCATGTCGGCCTCGCTGGCCAGAGCCCAGACCGAGAGGTCGGCGGCCATCCCGGCCGCCTCGGGAGTTATCGTTTCCATGCTTTTATCGTGCTCTTCGTTTGCATTACCGTGATCCCATCAGTGAAAGGCGGTGACGGCGTCGCGCACCGCCACGGGCAGACGCGCGGGCCGGCCATCCTGGCGCAGACAGACGATACGGAGCCTCGCGCTTGCCAAAACTTCGTCGCCGCGCAGCACCGTCTGCTCAATGCGGATCGTCGCTGCGCTGATTCCGCATACGCGCGTATGTACATCGATCGCGTCATCGAGCCGCGCCGGTATGAAATACTCGATGGCACAGTCGCGTACCGCTAAGACAAGGCCGGCGTCAGCAAGCAGGTGTTGGTGGTCGATGCCGCGCTCGCGTAGCAACTCGGTGCGGGCACGCTCCACAAACTTGAGGTAGTTAGCGTAATAAACAATGCCGCCGGCATCGGTATCTTCGTAATAGACTCGCAGCGGCCAAATATGCACATCAGCCATCACCTGCCTCCGGCCCCAGAAACTCCATTTGCTCGAGCGCCGCTTTGGTAGGTCGACGCTGCATATGCTCCCAGGCGAGCTGCGTCAAAACGCGACCGCGCGGCGTCCGCGCCAGGAAGCCCTGCTGCATCAAATAGGGTTCGATGACGTCCTCGATGGTGTCACGCTCTTCCGACAATGCCGCCGCCAGGGTTTCCGCGCCGACCGGGCCGCCCGCGTACTTGTCAGCGATGCAGGCGAGGTAGCGCCGGTCCATGGCGTCGAGCCCGCGACCGTCGACGGCGAGACGCGACAGCGCATCCGCCGCAATCGCCGCATCCACCATGTTGGCCCCGGCGATGGTGGCGAAGTCGCGCACCCGGCGTAGTAGGCGCCCGGCGACGCGCGGTGTGCCGCGGGCACGCCGCGCAATCTCGTAGGCGCCATCATCGGAGAGCGGCATCTCCAACACCCGGGCACCACGGCTCACCACCGCCTCCAGCTCCTCGCCGCGGTAGAAGCGCAAACGCTCCTGAATGCCGAAGCGGTCGCGCAGCGGCGTTCCCACGAGTCCGGAGCGTGTCGTCGCCCCGACCAGCGTGAAGGGCGCAATGTCGATGCGCACCGAACGCGCACCGGGCCCCTCGCCGATGATCAGGTCGAGTTGAAAATCTTCCATTGCCGGATAGAGCACTTCCTCAACTTGCGGATTCAAACGGTGGATCTCGTCGATAAACAGCACGTCGCGGGGCTCAAGATTGGTGAGCAATGCCGCCAAGTCGCCGGCACGCACAATGACGGGGCCTGAAGTGGCGCGGAAGCTTACGCCGAGCTCGCGCGCAACAATCTGTGCCAGCGTGGTCTTGCCGAGGCCGGGCGGGCCAGAGAACAGCGTGTGATCCAGCGCCTCCTGCCGCTGGCGCGCGGCGCTGACATAGACGCCGAGATTAGCGCGCAGCTCGGCCTGACCAACAAAAGCATCGAGCGTCTGTGGCCGCAGTGCCGTATCGCCGTCCTCCAGGACGACGCCGGCATCAACCAGTCGCTGTTTCGCGGTCGCGTTCACGCTGGTGCCAAAACTTTGAGACCGCGTCGAATAAGCCCGCCGACATCGGCCCCCTCGCCAAGTTCGCGCGCGGCGGTGGCAACGGCTGTGAATGCCTCTCCGCGGCCATAACCGAGATTGACCAGCGCCGACACCGCCTCGCCGGTGCCGCCTTCACCTGCCGCGTCGGCGGCATCCGCCACCACGATAACACTCGGCGAGACTGCGTGGGCTCTATCCTTGAGCTCAGCGACGATGCGTTGGGCGGCTTTCGGCCCAACGCCAGAGACGTTGCGCAGCGAGGCCGTGTCCTGGGCGGCGATGGCCGTCACAAGCTCATCAGGCGCCAGCAGCGAGAGCACTGCCAGCGCAAGCCGCGCGCCAACGCCTTGGACGGTCTGCAACAAGCGGAACCAGTCGCGTTCAACCGGCGCCTGGAAGCCGTAGAGATGGATATGGTCTTCGCGCACATGGGTCTCGACGACGAGCGACACCGCTTCGCCGACAGGCGGCAGGGCACGCAGGGTGCGGCCCGAGCAATAGACCAGATAGCCGACGCCACCGACGTCGACCACGGCCGAGTCCTCAGCTGCATCGGCAAGGCGGCCGCTGAGGCTCGCGATCACGCTGCGCTCCCCGCCAGCGCCGCGGCCCAACGCCCGCCGGTGCTAGTAGCATGGTGGGCGTGACAGATGGCCACGGCGAGCGCGTCCGCAGCGTCGGCGCTGCCTGGCTCGCAGCCCGGCAACAAATGACGGACCATTAGCTGCATCTGCTCTTTGCTGGCACGGCCACTACCAACCACAGCCTTTTTCACTTGTGAGTTGTTGTATTCGGCGACCGCAAGCCCGGCCCGCGCCGGGGCCAACATGACGACGCCACGGGCCAGCCCAAGCTTGAGCGCCGAGCCCGGATTGCAGTTGACGAAAGTCTCCTCGATGGCGGCGGAATCCGGCGCCCAGCTCGCAATCACCTCGGCCAAGGCCACGTCGAGGGCGGCGAGACGGCGCGCGAGATCATCGTCCGCCTTGGTGCGCGCCGTGCCATTGGCAACATGGGAGAGATGCGCGCCATCGCTCTCCACTACGCCCCAGCCGGTAGCGTTGAGCCCGGGATCAAGCCCCATCAGTCTCATCGCCACCCGGCCTCAGCCACGCGCGCTGACCCACTGCATGATGTCGTCGGAAATATCGAAATTGGCCGCCACCGATTGTACGTCGTCATTGTCCTCGAGGGCATCGATAAGCTTGAACAACGTCTCGGCCTGGTTTTCATCGATGCTGACCGTGCTTACCGGCAGCCACTCCAGCGCCACACCGTTGGGTTCGCCGAACTCGGCCGCAAGCGCGTCCCGCACATCGTGCAAGGCCCCAACCTCGCAGGTGATCTGATGGCCGTTGTCGTCGCTATTAACATTCTCCGCGCCGGCCTCCACCGCTGTCTCAAACATGTCGTCCACATCGGCCACGTCCGCTGCGTAGCGGACAACACCCACATGGTTGAACATGAAGTTGACGCTGCCGCTCTCGCCAAGATTTCCAGCGTGCCGCGTAAACGAGGCGCGCACCTCAGCCGCAGTGCGGTTACGGTTGTCGGTCAAGGCCTCAACGATCACCGCGACTCCGCCGGGGCCAAAGCCCTCATAGCGCATTTCGTCATAGACCGTGTCGTCGTCGCCGGCGGCGCCTTTCTTGACCGCACGCTCGATATTGTCCTTGGGCATATTAGCCGAGCGCGCGGCAGCGATGGCGGTGCGCAGGCGTGGGTTCATATCCGGATCCGCCACACCCTGTTTGGCAGCAACCGTAATCTCGCGCGCCAGCTTGGCGAATATCTTGGCACGCTTGGCGTCCTGCGCGCCCTTCCGATACATGATGTTCTTGAATTGCGAATGGCCGGCCATCTTGTTCAGACCTCTTCAGGCTCGCGCGTCGCCGACCAGACTTTGGTGCCGCGCTGCCGTCATCGAATTTCCTGCATGCTGCCCATCAGCTCTTGCCAACATACCAGATATTGGGGTTTACGAAAGCTTTCAAGCAGCCTATTCCCCTCGCCTAACAGAGCTTTGTGGCGACAATTTGTCGCGTCACTCTCAGCCTGGCCGCCGTTCTTTCAACCGGGCACCGAGGATGACGGGCTCTATGCTGCGGGCGAGCCCGGAGCGAGGCTCGGTCTCCACGAGGACGGCACAAAGCGTAGCCGCGCCGTTTGAGGGGCCGATGCGCCCGACGGGCATCTTGCTGCGGAACTTCTGCACCCACATGCCCTTGTCCGAGCCAATTACCGAATCGTAGTCACCGCACATGCCCGCGTCACTCTGGTAGGCGGTGCCGCCAGGCAATATCTGGCCGTCTGCGGTGGGTACATGGCTGTGGGAGCCAACCACGAGGCTGGCGCGACCGTCGAGAAAATGGGCGACCGCTTGTTTCTCGCTGGTAGCCTCGGCATGCATATCGACAATGGCGGCATCAATGTTCTCCCCCAGGACATGCTTGGCGAACACTGCCTCGAGAGTCGCGAACGGGTCGTCGAGGGGGTCCATGAATAGTCGCCCCATGACATTGACCACGAGCACTTTTCCCCTATGCGGGCTCTCGTATTCGTATACGCCCATGCCATTGCCCGGCGTCGAGGCAGGCGGAAAATTTATCGGACGCAGCAGGCGTGGCTCACGCACCAGCACCGTTGCCACCTCGCGCTGGTCCCAAACATGGTTGCCCGTGGTGATCACATCGACGCTGAGATCGAAAAGGGTTTCAGCGATGGCACCGGTAATACCGAAGCCGCCGGCGGCGTTTTCGCCGTTGACAACGACAAAATCGAGCTCAAGGTCACGGCGCAAGTCGGGCAGATATTTGCTCAGCGCGGCGCGCCCGGCGCTGCCTACCACATCGCCACAGAACAGAATATTCATGCCGCCCTCGCGAAGCGCGTCGCGCCGTTTTCGGTGACGAGCCAGTCGAGCGGGCAGTCATGGGTGCCGCGCGGCAGCCGCCCGCAGCGCTGGAAGTTGAAGGCGAGGCCGACACCGAGCGCGTCGCCGAGCACGGCCAGAGTGCGGTCGTAGAAGCCGCCGCCATAACCCAACCGATAGCCATCGTCATCGACGGCGAGCAGGGGCACGAGCAAGCAATCGGGGCGCTGTTCTGGCTTGTTCGAGGCCGGCTCACGAGTATCGAACGGGCCTGACACAAGCACATCGCACGGTGTCCAAGCACGAAACCGCAAAGGCGCCCCCACTTCTGTCACCGGCAGGCATAAGGCATGACCGCAAGCATGCAGGGCGGTCAGAAGCGGACGCGGATCGATTTCATCGGGAAACGGCCAATAGCCGGAGACCACCGCATCCGGAGCGAGCGGGATCGCGTCAAGAAACGCCGCCGCCAGCGGCGCACCGGCATCGTGTGCGCGGTGCTGGCGTTCGTCCCGGCACACCTGGCGCAGGCGTGCCTTCTCTTTAACAAGACGATCAGGTGGACGGGACCGCATCGACCGTTGGCGTTCTAGTACCACTGGCGCCTGCATGTGCAGGTGGGCGCCGTGTGCCGACGGCACACCGCCGGTAGGGACAGCTCCCGAGTGGAACACTGTTGGCCCAGGGACATAATCGCCTGTGACGTATCGCGCAGTACCCGCCCGCAAACGAATCTAAGAGTTCTCAAGGCGCGAAGCAATGGCATCAAGCCGCACCGTCATCGCTTCAAACGTCGCCGTCGCACTTTGCCGCTCTACCGCACTACCGCCGCCAAGCTCCTCGATCTTAGCATAGGCGTCGGATAGCTCGTCGGCCACCAAGAGCCCCCCCATCAGCATAAGATGGGTATCGGTAATCTGGCTGGTGTCGCCGCCGGTCTCGATCAGATTGCGCACCACCGCGTCGAGGTAGGTGCCGAGCTGACGGATGTGGTCTTCCTCACCATCCTCGCAGCTGATCGGATAGGTGCGACCGTTGATCTGTACGCGAACCTTGCCCATGCCCATACCCCATTATGCTCAATCACCTATCAGAATACGCACGCGCTCGATGGTGCCGTCGAGCCGGGTCGATGCCTGATCGGCGGCGAGCCGCAATGCCTCGCATTGCGCACGCATGTCAGCCAGCTCACCCGCTAGGCGATCGCGCTCGGCACGAGCCTCCGCGAGCTCGGCGCTGAGATGAGGCCCGGTCGCTGCCGAGGGTGCGTCCGTCCGGGCGACCGTCGCCTCCAGTCGGTCTACCGCCGATTCGAAGCGTTGCCGCGCCTCGTCAAATGATGCCATGACTTCGTTGCCCCCAGCGGTCACCTAAAGAACCGCCATGCTATCGCCCGCTAGGATATCCAGCGGTGCGCGCCAGCGTCAACCAAAGCGCACAATGGGGCCCGCCTGTGATCGGTTGACGGGGCCTGCATTGGCGGTCATGTTGCGCTCGGTTGGGGTTGCTACTGAGCAGCCCCACCAATGCCAAGTTCATCACCCGGGCCGCGCCTCGCGGCTGTTTCCGAAGACTCGGCCATGGAGCTGTAGCACGTGTTTTCCGCGGTTTCCCCCGGTGTCGCTGCGGACGCCACCCTGCCCGATCACGTCAGCCTCGCCAACGCGCTACGCGTTCTCGCCATGGACGCGGTGCAGGCGGCCAAGTCCGGCCATCCCGGCATGCCGATGGGCATGGCCGACGTGGCGACGGTGCTGGTGCGTCAGTTTCTCACTTTCGACGCCGCGTCGCCGGACTGGCCCAACCGCGACCGCCTGGTGCTATCGGCGGGCCATGGTTCCATGTTGCTCTACGGTCTGCTGCACCTCACGGGCTATGCGGACATGCCGATCGAGCAGCTGCGTGATTTCCGCCAGCTCGGCAGCCATACGGCGGGGCACCCGGAATACGGTGCCGCCGGCGGTATCGAGACCACCACCGGGCCACTCGGCCAAGGCATCGCCAACGCGGTAGGCATGGCCATCGCTGAACGTATGTTGGCGGCGCGCTTTGGCGACGATCTAGTGTCGCACAATACATATGTGATTGTCGGCGACGGCTGCCTGATGGAAGGCATTAGCCACGAGGCGGCATCACTGGCGGGACATTTGCGCCTGTCGCGATTGGTGGTGCTGTTCGATGACAATCACGTCTCCATCGACGGGCCGACCGAACTCACGGTGTCGGACGATCAGGCGGCGCGCTTCCGCGCGCTGGGCTGGCAAGTCAATTCGTGCGACGGTCATGATCCCGATTCGATCGCTGCTGCCTTGACCTGCACCCAGAATGCAGACCGACCAGTATTAATTGCCTGCCGCACCACCATCGGCTACGGCTCACCAGCCAAGGCGGGGACCTCAGCAACCCACGGTGCGCCCCTCGGCGAGGACGAGGTGGCAGCGACACGCGCAGCGCTCGGCTGGGCCGAGCCGCCTTTCGAAATCCCAGAGGCTATTCAGAACGCCTGGCGCGAGGCGGGCCGGCGCGGCACCACGGAACGCCAAGCCTGGGAGGCGCGGCTTGCCGCATCGCCGCAGCGCGCGACCTTTGAAGCAGCACTAGCGGGTCACCTCGGCAACCTTGATGGCACTGTAGAGGCATATAAACGCGAAGTCTCGGCGGAAGCGCCCAAGGTGGCTACGCGAAAAGCCTCGCAGGACACCCTGGACCGCATCAACCCGATGCTGCCGATCACCGTCGGTGGCTCCGCCGATCTGACCGGCTCGAACAACACACGCAGCACAGACCAGATGCCGATCACGGCCGACGATTTCAGCGGGCGCTATCTCTTCTATGGCGTTCGCGAACACGCCATGGCAGCAGTGATGAACGGCATCGCCCTGCACAAGGGTTTCATTCCCTATGCCGGCACTTTCCTAGTGTTTAGCGATTATTCACGCCCGGCCATCCGTTTAGCCGCTTTGATGGGTCTGCGGGTCATCCACGTGCTGACACACGACTCTATCGGCCTTGGCGAGGATGGCCCAACACACCAGCCGGTGGAGCATCTGGCGGCCCTGCGGGCGATCCCCAATCTCGCCGTCTTCCGCCCGGCAGATGCGGTGGAGACGGCGGAGTGCTGGCAGCTCGCATTACAACGCACAGATGGCCCCTCCGCGCTGGTGCTGACGCGCCAGGGGTTACCGACCCTGCGCACCGCGCATTACTGCGACAACCTCTGTACTGCTGGCGCCTATGAGATGGCGGCCGCGGACGGAGAGGCGCGCGCGAGCATTCTCGCCTCTGGCTCCGAGGTCTCTCTGGCACTGGCAGCGCGCGAGATGCTACAGGCCGATGGCGTGCCCGTGCGCGTGGTCTCCTTGCCCTGCTGGGAGCTGCTCGCGGCACAGCCGGCCGAGCAGCGCGAGGCCATCCTCGGTAGCGCGCCGCGGATCGCCGTGGAAGCGGCACTACCCATGGGCTGGGCGCGCTGGGGCGTGGACGAAGACAAGATGATTGCCATGCGCAGCTTTGGCGCGTCGGCACCGGCGGCGGACCTATTCCGCCATTTCACCATTACCGCGGAAGCCGTGGCCGATGCGGTCAAGGTCGCACTTTAGGAAGAGAGGGAGGTTAGGTTGACGGTTCGGGTTGCCATCAACGGGTTCGGCCGCATCGGCCGTCTGGTTCTGCGCGCCGCGGCTGAGGCCGGGCGCAACGACGTGCAAGTGATCGGCGTCAACGACCTAGGCTCGGTCGAGGCTAATGCGCACCTGCTGCGCTACGATTCCGTCCACGGCCGCTACCCCAAGGACGTCTCGGTGAACGGCGACAGCATCAATGTCGGAAGCGGGCCGATCAAAGTGACCGCCGAGCGCGATCCGGCCCAGCTGCCCTGGGGCGAGCTCGGCGTCGACGTGGTGCTCGAATGCACGGGTATCTTCACCAAGCGCGCCGATGCAGCGAAGCATATCGCGGCCGGTGCCCGCAAAGTACTAATCTCAGCTCCCTCGGGCGATGCCGACCAGACGGTCGTCTACGGCGTCAACCATGACATGCTCAAGGCCGGCCACGAGGTCGTCTCGAACGCATCATGCACAACCAATTGCCTGGCGCCCGTGGCTAAGGTGATCAACGACGCTATCGGCATCGAACGTGGCTTCATGACTACCGTGCACGCCTATACCGGCGACCAACCGGTGCTCGATACCCTGCACAAGGACCTACACCGAGCGCGTGCCGCAGCGAGCTCTATGATCCCTACGTCAACGGGTGCCGCTCGGGCCGTCGGCCTGGTGCTGCCGGAGCTTGCTGGCAAGCTCGACGGCACCGCCATCCGCGTACCAACGCCGAACGTCTCGCTCGTCGACCTCACCTTCACCGCCGCCCGCAACACCTCGGTCGAGGAGATCAACGGCACCATCAGCGCCGCTGCCGCGGGCCCGCTCTCGGGCGTCCTGGCGACCAACGACGAACCGCTGGTATCGATTGACTTCAACCACAGCCCGGCCAGCTCGACCTTCGACCTCGGCCAGACCCAGGTCGTCGAGGGCCGCTTCATACGCGTGCTTTCATGGTACGACAACGAATGGGGCTTCTCCAACCGCATGAGCGACGTCGCGGCGCTGCTCGGCAACATGTGAGGCTGGCATGCCGTCGCTGCCACTACTCAAGGACCTCGATGTCGGCGGCAGGAAGGTCTTGCTGCGGCTCGACCTCAACGTGCCAATGGATGACAAGCATAATGTTACCGATGACACGCGCATCCGGCGCGCCTTGCCGACTCTCAACGAGCTTTGCCAGCGCGGCGCACGCACGATCATCATCTCCCATTTCGGCAGGCCCAAAGGCAAGGACGTGCCCGAGCTTTCGCTGGCCCATGTCGCCGGGCCGCTGACGGAAGCGCTGGGGCGCTACGTCGACGTTACCGCCGACTGCATCGGCAAGGGACCGGAGACTGTCGCAGACGCCCTCAAGCCGGGCGAGTTCCTGATGCTCGAGAACCTGCGCTTCCACCCAGGCGAAGAAGCCAACGACGCCGATTTTGGTGCGGCGCTCGCGGTGGTGGGCGACGTCTACGTCAACGATGCCTTCTCGGCCTCGCACCGCGCCCATGCCTCCATCGTCGGGTTGCCGCAATTGTTGCCGCACGCGGCCGGCCCGGCCCTGCAGAGCGAACTGATCGCGCTAGAGAGCACCTTGCGCAATCCGGAACGGCCCATGCTCGCCATCATCGGCGGCGCCAAGGTCTCGACCAAGCTCAAGCTGCTGGGCAATCTGATCAGCAATGTCGAGATGCTAGCCATCGGCGGCGCCATGGCCAACACCTTTCGCTTGGCACAAGGCATCTCGGTCGGCACCTCGCGCGTGGAAGAGGACATGCTAGACACGGCGTTGGCGGTGCTCGGCAAGGCCTCGGAACAGGGCTGCAAGATCATCCTACCGATCGACGCGGTGGTCGCGAGTGAGCTGGCCAAAAGCATCGAGACCGAAGTGGTGACCATGGACGACATGCCCGAGGATAAGATGATCCTCGATATCGGTCCCGCCTCGGCGGACGCCATCGCCAATGCCATGGCGCGTTGCCGCACGGTGCTGTGGAACGGCCCACTCGGCGCCTTCGAGACCGCGCCTTTCGATACTGCAACGGTGCTCCTTGCGGGCACTACCGCGGCGCTCACCGAGGCGCGCAAGCTGGTCAGCGTCGCCGGCGGCGGCGACACAGTGGCGGCGCTCTCTCACGCACAGGTCGATGACAAGCTCACCTACGTCTCGACCGCGGGCGGCGCGTTCCTTGAATGGATCGAAGGCAAGACCCTGCCGGGCCTCGCCATTATGTACAAGGAATAGCGCGCTTGGGGCAGTGATCGTTCATGGCCCGGACGACCTTGCTGCCGCCCTGGAGGCAGGGCGGCAGACCCTGCGTACTGCGCCCTGGATGGCCGCAGCCTACGGCCCGCTAGTGCTCTACGAAATGACAACGGAGGCACGGGCGGCACAGGTCACGGTGGTACTCGATTGCGCCGACGATGCCGGCATCGCCATGGCAGCCCTTCGCGTGGGCTGGCGACACATCGCCTTTAGCGGCCGCGACGACCTACGCGCCAAGCTCGCCGACATTGCAGTCGAGCACGGTGCCACGCTGGTGGATTAGTCAAGGCGCCGTCGCGGCCCGGCATGCCGCGAGCCGTCTTGTCTATGCTGGCCTTCATGCTGCAAACACAGATAAAGGTGGCATGAGTGCGACCGCGCAGAAAAACTGGCACAGGCGCCGCAAGTTCGACACCTCGGACGCCGAGGCCGAAGGCGCCCAGCGCGGAGGAGGCGTGCGCGATCAAGCGGGTCTGGGGAGAGGCCCTCGGCACCGATGCACTCAAAGTGAACCCGCCACCCGGCCTTGACGAGTTCGAACTCAGCCCGCGGCGCCGTGTAGGGTACCGCCCTTGTCGCCACAGCGGCGATATGCATGATGCCGGGACATCCTCCCGCGAGGCTTCATGATGCGCACCGCCCTCTTCGCCCTTGCCCTGATCTTGCACTCTGCCGTGGGCTCAGCGCAGGGCATGGAAAGTGGCGATGTGATCGTCGCCCGCGTCTGGGATGTGGAGATCATGCTCTCCGAGGTCATGACGGCGATCTATGCAACGCGGCCGGAAGAGCGCGCCAGCCAGCATCCCGAAGACCTCTACGACCAGACCCTCGAACGGCTTGTCGAGGGCGCGCTGACCTACCATGCGGCGCGCGAGGCGGGTTTGCGTGAAGACCCGAGCGTGCAGCGCCGTTTGCGCCTAATCGAGCGCCAGGTGCTGTCGGACGCCTATTTTCGACAGCAGCTGTCCGGACAGATCGACGCCGCACTGCTCGATGCCCGCTACGTCGCCTATGCCGCTGCCATGGCCGGGCGCAGGCAGTACCACGCGCACCATATCCGCACTGCCAACGAGACTGCAGCGATAGAGGTCAAGGCGCGCATCGACAGTGGAGAGAGCTTCGCAGATGTCGCGCACAGCCTGAGCTATCCCGGGTCCAGCCGCGGCGGCGACCTCGGCTTCTTCGATGAGAACAGCATGGTGCCTGAGATCGTCTCAGTGGCCGCCGCCATGGCGGTTGGCAGCGTTTCCGAGCCCTTTCACAGCCAGTATGGCTGGCACCTGCTGAGCCTCGAAGCGGCGCGGCCAGCGCCAATCGCCAGCCGCGAAGAGATGCACGACCAGCTGGCCGAAGAGGCCTGGCAGGACATGCGCACCGCTGCGATCGAGAGCCTGCGCCAGGCCGCGCCGATTGCGCGCTTTGGCCGCAACGGCGAGCCACTGGTGGACTGAGCCATGGCAAGCGCCAGGTCGCCGCTCGCTCCGGACGCCTTCCCCGCCCTGCCGGCCATCGATGGCGTACGGCTCGGCGCCAGTGCCTGCGGCATCCGCTACCGCGAGCGCACGGACCTGATGCTGGCGCTGTTCGATCCAGGCACTACGGTTGCCGGCGTGCTGACCCGCTCGCTGACAGCCTCTGCCGCGGTGCATTGGTGCCGCGATGCGCTGGCTGGCGGAGTGGCCCGGGCGCTGGTGGTCAATTCGGGCAATGCCAACGCCTTTACCGGCAGCGCGGGCGCGGACGCCATGCGACGCACGGTAGCCGTGGCGGCCAGGCTCGCAAACTGCGCCGGGTCCGAGGTCTTCGTCTCCTCCACCGGCGTCATCGGCGAGCCCCTGCCGGTGGAGAAGATTGAACAGGCCCTGCCGGCGCTAGCCAAGACGCTGGCGCCCGATGCGTGGCCGCGGGCGGCCGAGGCCATCATGACCACCGACACGTTCGCCAAGGGCGGCACGCGTAGGTGCGAGATTGCGGGCCGGCCGGTGCAGCTAGTCGGCATCGCCAAGGGCTCGGGCATGATTGCGCCCGACATGGCAACGATGCTGTCCTATATCGCCACCGACGCAGCGCTGCCCACGGAGTTGCTGCAGCGCCTTCTATCCTTGGCAGTCGATAAGTCCTTCAACGCCATCACCGTCGACAGCGATACTTCTACCAGCGACACGGTGCTGTTGTTCGCCACGGGCAAGGTGACGACGCCCGAGCTCAGCGGAATCAGCGACCGCCGCCTGGTCGGCTTCCGTCGCGCTCTCGGCGCCCTTTGCCAGGATCTTGCACAACAGATCGTGCGCGACGGCGAAGGTGCGAGCAAGCTAGTCACGGTCCGCGTCAGCGGCGCCACAAGCCGCCCTGCAGCCAAGCGCATCGCCATGTCGATCGCCAACTCGCCGCTCGTCAAGACGGCCATCGCCGGCAGCGATCCCAATTGGGGCCGGATCGTCATGGCCATCGGCAAGGCTGGCGAGAAGGCCGAACGCGACGCCCTGCGAATAGCCATCGGCAACTTTCCCATCACCGAAGGCGGCACGGTACGGGCCGACTACGATGAGAGCCTGGTAGCGGAATACATGAAGGGTGACGAGATCGACATCGCTGTCGACGTGGGTGTGGGCCGCGGCCATGCGACGGTGTGGACCTGCGACCTGACACACGGCTATATCGAGATCAACGCTGACTATCGCTCATGAGCTTCGCACCCATCGCCAGCGAGCGGCTCGACTTGCGGCCGCTGCTGGCGAGCGACGCGGCGGCGCTCTTCAGCTTGCTCGACGATCACGAGATTGCACGCCAGACCCCGAACCTGCCGTGCCCCTATGGCTACGACATGGCCGTTCGCTGGATCGCCGAGTCGCGCCCAAGCCTCTATGCTGGCGAGGAGTTCCTTTTTGGCGCCTTCACCCGCACGCACGCCAGCCTGGCGGCGGTGGTCAAGCTGGCGCTTGACCCGGCCCTGCCAGAGGCGGAGATCGGCTACTGGGTCGATGCCCGCCACCGCCGCAGCGGCATCGCCGGTGAGGCGGTGCGCAAGGTAGCGGACTTCGCCTTTGCCACGCTCGGCCTGGCGCGGCTCAGCGCCGGCGTTCTCGACGGCAACCCGGCGAGCCTGCGCGTGCTGGCAAAGGCGGGCTTCCGCGAGACGCGGCGCGGCAAGATCGGCGAGCGGGCTGCAAGCTTCCACACACTCGACGCGACGCCCGCCAAGGGCCTGCCTTTATACGTCGCAGCGGTCGCCATGATCGATGACTATGGCCGCGTCCTGATCGCCAAGCGCCCCGCGGGCAAGGCCATGGCGGGTCTGTGGGAGTTCCCCGGTGGCAAGGTTGAGCCCGGCGAGCGGCCACGCGCGGCGCTGGCGCGTGAGCTTTCGGAAGAGCTGGCGCTCGAAGCGACCCTTAGCGACCTTTGGCCCTTTGCCATGGCCAGCCATCGCTACCCCAAATTCCAACTGCTCATGCCCCTGCTGCTTTGCCGGCGTTGGTCCGGCGCGCCGCAGCCACGCGAGGGCCAGGCCATCGCCTGGGCCACGGCGAATGCGCTGGCACGCTTTCCCATACCGGCAGCGGATGCGCCGCTGGTCGAGGAGCTATCGCCCCTGCTTGCGCCCTGAGCCGAGTGCGTCGGAAAGCGGTCTCTCGCCGCGCCCTGACGTGAGCGGGCGCGGTTGATCAAGGTTGGTTTTCCAAGCTGTCAGCGTCAGCAACTCGAAGCTTGCCGGCACCCGTCCCTCCGCATCGGCAAAGCGCTCCCGATATCGCGCCATGACCGCGCCCAGGCGCTGCCGCGTCAAGGGTAGGCGCGAGCGCCGCACAAGCACGTTGCTTTCTCCCATGCCACGCAGATCGTCGAGCAGGCGCAGCGGATCCTCATAGCTGACGATCACGGTCTCGGTGTCAACCACCGGCAGGGCGAGCCCGGCCCGCTGCAGCAGACCGCCCGCATCGCGGATGTCGACGAAAGGTGAGATGCGCCCGCCGATGCCGGTTTCAGCAAGCTCGGTCTCGTCGAAAACGCTGCGCAACTCGCCCAGAGTGCCACCGCCAAACAATGAAACCAGCAGCAAGCCATCGGACTTGAGGCACGCCGCCGCCTGGGCCAGAGCACCCGGAAGATCGTTGGCCCAGTGCAGCGTGAGAACACTGGCGACGAGATCGAAGGCGTCACGGCGGAACGGCAGTCGCTCCTCGTCGGCCGCGAGGCGAAGGCCAGAGGCCGCGCCCAGCATCGCCTCCGAGAGATCCGCCTGCACCAAATATTCGACCAGGCCGGCCGGCAGGACGCGGGCCAGCGCGCCCGTATGGCAGCCGAGGTCAAGCCCGAGTCCAAAACTACGCCGCACCTCGCCAAGGCGCTCGGCGACGCGCGCCGCCGCTTCGGTAAAGAGAAAGTCGTGCGCCGCGAAGCCGGTGGCCGCCCGCTGCCGGTGCCGGCGCAACAGCGTCCGATCGAAAATCTCCGGCACACTCATGCCGGTGTGAAACCGGTGTAGACTGCTCTGATCATGAACGCGTTATACTCGCGACTGGGGGCGGAAGCGCAGCAATAGCCTTGAGCAAGGTCTTGCGGTTGGCAAGCGGCGCGACACCAAAATATTCGAGGTCGTCGTTGGCCAGGTCAGGCAGCAACTCACGCGTGATCCCGTGTCAACGAAAGCCTCGGTGAGCACGCCGAGGCTCAGTGAGTCGAGCCAGTCTACAACCTCAGTCAGCACCAATGCGACGCTCGACCGGGCGGGCCTCGTCCTGCGCCCAGTCGATCATGGAGCCATCGTAAAGGCGGGCCTGTTCGTTGCCGAGCAATTCATGGGCGACAAACCAGTTTAGCGAGGCCATTTGGCCGGAGTTGCAGAAGGTGATCAGCGGCGCCTTAGCCGACAGGCCTGTATTTTCACCGATGGCGGCCAGCACTTCGGCCGGCTGGAAGCGGCCGTCGGGTCTGGTCAGCCAAGTGATGGGCACGTTCTCGGCACCGGGAAGCGTGCCACCGCGGGCGACAATGCGCGGTCGATTGATGCCAGCATATTGATCGGACAGGCGGCTGTCGATTAGCGCCGCCACTCCGGGCGTGGCGACGTCGGCGGCATCAGCGACGAGATCAACACGCAGGCGGACCGCATAGCTTGCCCTCGGTGGCGGCATGAGTTCACCCTTTTCAACCTTGCCGCCCGCCGCGCGATAGATGGAAAAGCCGCCATCGAGTAACGATACCACGTCATGGCCGGCCGCCTTGAAGGTCCAGTAGACGCGCGTCGCCAGCGTCATGGCGCCGGCGCTGCCGCCGGGTCCTACCACCACCACATGGTCGCTATTGCCGACGCCGAGACCACCAATCAGCGCTGCTAGATGCTCAGCATCTGGCAGCATGCCGACAACGCCGTTACGCTCGACACGCCATTCTAGGCTACCATAGGGCGCGTGCACTGCACAGGGCACGCGGCCCCGCTCCAGCGACCGTGTGCTTTCCCGCAGATCAAGCACCACCATACCGTCCTCGCAGGAACGGGCACCGAGCCAGGCCGCATCGACCAGAGGCTCAGCGCACGCCGGTGCAGCAAAAAGCAGGGCGCCAAGCCCCGCCAAGGTGAAAAGTCGGGAAATGACCAAGTCTCACTCACTCGTTCGCGATCACTGTCATGGATTAGGCCGGCAAAGACAATACTATCATATTCCACTGGTGTAAGCTGTTACGGCGTGGGTGTGCAGGGAGGCGCGGTATGACATCGGGACGGGCGGCGATCGGTACCAAGCTGGTCGAGTAGGTGGTTGCGCTGGCGCATAAGCGCCGCGAGGACGAGCGGACCAACAGACGGCGCTGACCATGCGTGTGGTGGGCAGCACCGGTAAGGTCGCGATCGCGGTCGAGGATGGGGCAGCAAGAACCAGATGATCATGGTGCACAACACCCAGCTACTATCGGACCTGTGGGCCAGGCGAGCTTCGACCTTGCCATGCTGGCCGGCTACCAATCGCCAGTTGCTTAACCTGATCACCAGCTGACGGCTTGACTGTCTTGACGAAGGCAAAGCCCCACTCGCGCCTCGCGGTTCCCACTTGGTGCCTGTTCGATTGGGCAAACTCACCGTTCCCAACGGTCGTGGTGACTTTCGTCTTCGCGGTCTACTTCCAGCAGGCCGTGGTCGGCGATACCGTGCGGGCAACAGAGATGTGGGGCATTGCGTTGGCGATCAGCGCCCTCGGCGTGGCAATCCTTGGGCCTATCCTCGGCGCCGCCGTCGATGCCGGCATGCAACGCAAACCCTGGCTGCTGGGTGCCACGGTCCTCATGGTGCTCACCTGCGCCGGACTTTGGTTTGCGACACCGGACCAAGACTCGATCTGGCTGGTGCTCACCCTTGTGGCCCTCGGCAATTTCGGCTTTGAACTCGGCATGGTATTTTATAATGCCATGCTACCTGTGCTGGCGGAGCGCGGTCGCCTGGGACGTATCTCGGGCTGGGCCTGGGCGCTCGGCTATGCCGGTGGGCTCGCTTGCCTGACAGTGGCGCTGTTTGTGCTGATCCGGGCCGAGCCACCACCCTTCGGCCTCGATTTGGCAGCGCAAGAGCCGGTACGTGCGGTGGCGCTGCTGGTGGCGCTATGGCTGATCCTATTCGGCTGGCCACTCTTTGTCTTCACCTCGGAAAACAGCGGCGAAGCCCTTCCGGTTGGCGCCGCGCTACGCGAAGGTATCGCTGCCCTTGTCGGCACCCTGCGCAACATCCGTAACCACGCCCAGATCGTCCGCTTTCTCCTTGCCCGCATGCTCTACATCGACGGACTCAACACGCTCTTCGCTTTTGGGGGCATCTATGCCGCCGGCTCATTCGGCATGAGTATGACCGAGGTACTGGAGTTTGGCATCGCACTCAATGTGACGGCCGGCCTTGGCGCCTTCGGGCTTGCCTGGGTCGACGATTGGATCGGCGCAAGGCGCACATTGATCCTGTCGCTCACGGCCCTTATCGGGACCGGCGCGGCCATCCTGCTGATCGAGGATAAGACTTGGTTCTGGGTACTAGGCTTGATCATCGGCGTCTTCATGGGGCCCACGCAGTCGGCTAGCCGCTCGTTGATGGCGCGCCTTTCTCCGCCTGACCTGACCACGGAGATGTTCGGCCTGTTTGCCCTGACCGGTAAGGCAACAGCCTTCCTCGGCCCATGGCTTGTCGGCATGATTACCCTTGCCGCAAACAGTCAGCGCATCGGCATGAGCGTCATACTTGTATTTCTCGTCCTCGGCCTCGCAATCCTGCTGGGTGTCCGCGAGCCGCGGGGGTGAACCGCTTAGGGAGACAAGCATGAAAGTCAAAGACGTCAAGACCTTCGCGGTGGGAAATCCACCGCCGCATCATGGTGGGCCGGTTTGGGTCTTCGTGACGCTCACTACCGACACCGGCATCAAGGGGGTAGGAGAGGTCTACGGCGTACCATTCGATCCGCACGTGGTAGCAAAAATGACTGAAGATGTCGCCGAGCAGCATATCGTCGGCGCCGATCCGTTCCAGATCGAGAAGCTCTGGCGTATCGTCTATTCGCGCGGCTATTTGCAGCGCCCGGACGTTTCTCTTATGGGGGTAATGAGCGGCATCGAGATGGCGCTCTGGGATATCATCGGCAAGGCGCTCAACCAGCCAGTCTACAACCTATTGGGCGGGCTCACTCAGGAAACTCTGCGCTCCTACACCTATCTCTATGCCGACTCAGACACCCCCCCTGACAATCCGATGGCATTGACCGACGTGCATAACAACGCCGAGGTTGCAGCGGCACGCGCCGCGCACTACGTCTCGCTTGGCTTCACCACGGTCAAGTACGATCCCATCATGCCCATGTCCGCCTTCGATCCGCGCGAGCTCTCGATCGAGACGCTGGATAATGCGGAAGCCGTGACCGCCGCCTTACGCGATGCCGTGGGCAGCGGCGTGGATCTTCTTTTTGGCACCCATGGTCAGTGCACCACGGCGTCAGCCATCCGCCTGGCCCAGCGCATCGAGCCCTACGAGCCACTCTGGTTCGAGGAGCCGGTGCCACCGGAAAATATCGACGAGATGGCGCGCGTCTGCCATTCGACCAGCGTACCCGTGGCAACCGGCGAGAGACTCACCACGAAATACGAGTTCGCACAATTGTTGGGTAAGCAAGCGGCGTCGATCCTGCAGCCCGCATTAGGGCGCGTCGGCGGCATTCTCGAAGCGAAGAAGATCGCCGGCATGGCAGAGGCCCATTACGTGCGTATTGCACCGCATCTCTATTGCGGGCCCATCGAGGCGGCGGCAAATATCCAGGTTGCCGCCTGCAGTTCCAATTTTCTTATCCAGGAGAGCATCGAGCGCTTCGACGGCTTCCATGCCACGATCTTGGAGCAACCCATCCAGTGGCAGGACGGCCACATCCTCCCGCCATGCGAGCCGGGTCTTGGCGTGGTACTCAACGAAGCCGTTGCCGAGGCGCACCCCTATGAGGGTGGCTTGTTCCCGGAGATGGTGGACAGGCCACTTTAGCGATGCAGACCGTCTATGAGGTGGTTGGCGCTGCCGCAGACCGTTGCCCCGACAATGGCATGGTCTGTGCCCCGCCAATGGCCGGACGCGCTTACCATGCAGACGGCATCGAGATTACCTATGCGGAGGCCTGGCGAGAGATCGAAGCCTTACGCGAAGCTTATGCGGCGGCGGGCTGGGGCCATGGCCACCGCATGGCATTGCTGCTCGAGCAGCGTCCCGAGTTCTTCTTTCACTTTCTCGCCCTCAACGCGCTCGGCTGCGCCATCGTGCCAATCAGCCCCGACTATCGCCACGAAGAACTACAATACCTGCTGGGTCACTCCGAAGCCCATACCGCGCTGGCGATCGAAAGCCGCATCGCCGAGTTACAGCACGCGGCACCGATAGCCGTGGTGTCGTTCGAAAATTTCACCGTGCCTGAGGCCCCCTGTCTGCCGCCCCTCTCAGGCGCGCCAAAGCGCGAGAGCGAATGTGCCCTGCTCTACACATCCGGCACGACAGGACGACCGAAAGGCTGCATCCTCACCAACGGATATTATCTTAATGCGGGCGCCTGGTACGTAGCACTCGGCGGGCGCGCGACATTGCGTGAGGGCGACCGACTAATCAACCCACTGCCGTTATTTCACATGAACTCGCAAGCCGTGTCGGCCACCGCCATGTTCCTGGTCGGCGGTTGTTTGATCCTGCCCGACCGCTTCCATCCTAAGAGCTGGTGGCGGGACGTGGTGGCGACGCAGGCGACTGTCATCCACTATCTCGGCGTCGTACCACCTTTACTGATGAATTTGCCTCCGGCGCCGGAAGACACTGCGCATCAGGTGCGCTTCGGGATCGGTGCCGGCATCGAGCCCGAGCTGCACGGACCCTTCGAGACGCGCTTTGGCTTTCCGCTCATCGAGGTATGGGGCATGACCGAGACGGGACGCATCTATGCCGATTGCCACGAGCCACGGCAAATCGATACGCGCGCCTTCGGCAAGCCGCTGCCAGGGCTAGAAGCGCGCGTGGTCGATGACGAAGGCAACGATGCCGAACAAGGCGAGCTGCTGGTGCGCCATACGGCTGAGGCGCCGCGCAAGGACTTCTTCGCCGGCTATCTGAAAAACGAGGAAGCGACGGAAGAGGTCTGGCACGGTGGCTGGTTCCATACCGGCGATACGGTGCGCCAGGGTGATGACGGCATGCTCTATTTTGTCGACCGCAAGAAGAATATCATCCGGCGCTCGGGCGAGAATATCGCCGCTGCTGAGGTCGAGGCCTGTTTGCAGACGCATGACGCGGTGGCCCAGGTCGCCGTCGTCGCCGTGCCCGACGCCTTGCGTGACGAGGAGGTGATGGCCTGCATCGTGCCCGTATCTGGCATTGCAGCCGAAGAAGCCTTAGCACAACGCCTGTTCGCCTGGTGCGACACGCGCCTGGCCTATTACAAGGCGCCGGGCTGGATCACCTTCCGCGATAGTCTACCGACCACAGGAACCCAAAAGGTGCAAAAGACGCAGCTCTTCGACGAGGGCGACACACCCACGGCAGGCGCCATCGATTTGCGCCAGCGCAAGAGGAAGAAACGATGAGCCTCGAAGTCTTTTTCGACTGCTCGAGCCCCTGGACCTATCTCGGCTTCGAGAACGTGCAAACGTTTGGCTTCGAGATCGCCTGGAAGCCGATCCTGGTAGGCGGCGTGTTCAACTCGATCAACCCGAGTGTCTACGAATCCCGCAGCAACCCGGTTCAAGCCAAGGCGCGCTACCTGACCAAGGATTTGGCTGACTGGGCACGCTATTGCGGCCTCAACATCAAGTTCCCGCCAACGGTCTTCCCGGTGAACAGCGTCAAGGCCATGCGTGGCTGCCTAGTCGCCGCGGAGCAGGCCAAGCTGGTCGATTTTGCCCGCGCCGCCTTCCAAGCCTACTGGTCCCGCGACGAGGACATCTCCCAGGACGACGTGATGCGTAGTGTCTGCAAAGCAGCGGGCGTAGACGCGGATTGGCTCATGCAGGCGATCGCCCGGCCCGAAATAAAGCGGGCCTTGCGCGACAACACCGAAGAGCTGATCCGCCGCGGCGGCTTCGGCTCCCCCACCTTCTTCGTAAACGGGGACGACATGTATTTCGGTAACGACCGCATGCCGCTGATAGAAAGGAAGTTAGGGTTGAGTTGACCCTACTCAGCCGCCACGGCGCGCTTGCCCGGATCACGATAGGCACCCAATAGCTCCGCCTCACGGGCCTGCGCCTCTGTGCGAGCCTCTTCCTTCACGTGGCCATAGCCGCGGATCTCGCTCGGCAGCGAGGCGATCTCCACCGCAAGCGCGTGGCTGTCGGGGGTCAGACCGTCGAGCAGGGTTTGCACTGTTGTCTCGTAACGGCCGATGGCAACGCGCTCGCGGCGGCGCTCTGCCGTGTAGCCGAACGGGTCGAATGCGGTGCCGCGCAGACCCTTTAGCCTGGCAAGAATACGGAAGATGGGCAGCACCCAGGAACCGAAGGTCATTTTGCGTGGACGGCGGGTATCCGGATCGCGGCTAGTGAGCAGCGGCGGAGCAAGGTGGAAAGCGAGTCTGGTATCACCTTCGAATGTCTCGTACAGACGCGCGAGAAAAGCGGGGTCACTATGCAGACGCGCGACCTCATATTCGTCCTTATAGGCCATCAGCGCGTAGGCGTTACGGGCAACCGTATCGGCAAGACCGCTTTGGCCCGGGGCCTTTTGCGTTTCCGCCGCGCGCACCTTCTCGACCAATGCGGCATGGCGATCGGCGAGCTCTGCATCCTGGTAAGCCGTTAGCTCTGCGTGCCAGTCCGGCGACGCCTCCGGCTCGTCCTCGACCAGCGCGGTCACCGCCTCCGGGTCAAGCGCCAGTCGGCGGCCCCAGACAAAGGCATCGCGGTTCATCTGCACAGCGACCCCGTTCATTTCGATCGCCGCCTCGATGGCCTGCGCTCCGACCGGAAGCAGCCCCATCTGGCAAGCCACGCCAAGTAGCATAAGGTTGCTACCTATCGAATCTCCCAGAAGTCGCGTGGCCAACCTCGACACGTTGTGGAAAACCACTTTATTCCCCGCCGCCACGGCAATACGCTTGGCAAGGCTCTCGGTCGGAAAGGTCAGGTCTGGGTTGCGCGTAAAATCGCCGGTGATCTGCTCGTGGGTGTTGACCAGCACATGAGTCTTACCGGGTGCCATTACCGAAAGCGCCAGCTCGTCACCGGTCACCAGGCTGTCGCAGCCGAGCACCAGATCTGCCGCGCCCGCATTAAGACGCACGGCACAGATGGCGTCCGCAGTCTCGGCGATTCGGATATGGCTGGTCACGGCACCGCCCTTCTGAGCCATACCAAACTGGTCGACTGTGGAAAACGCCTTGCCCTCGATATGCGCACCCATAGTGAGGATGGCACCGATGGTGACTACGCCCGTGCCACCAACACCGGCGACGAGCAAGTTGAAGGGCCGGTCAGTGGCGAGCGGTGTCAATGTCGACTCCGGCAGATCGACCAGATGCGACGGTGGCTCGACACCCGTCGCGGCGCGGCGCGGCCTCCCACCAATGATACTGACGAAACTCGGGCAGAAGCCCTCGGCACAGGAATAGTCCTTGTTGCAGGCCGACTGGTCGATGCGCCGCTTGCGCCCAAACGGCGTGTTCGCGGGCAACACGGACATGCAGTTGGACTTGACGTTGCAGTCGCCGCAACCCTCGCAGACGCGCGCGTTGATGAAGACCCGCCGCGACGGGTCGCCGATGCGTCCGCGCTTGCGCCGACGCCGCTTCTCGGCGGCACAGGTCTGGTCGTAAATCAGCACGCTGACGCCGCCGATCTCGCGTAAGTTGCGCTGCACCTTGTCCAGGGAACGGCGGTGCTCGATGCGCATGTCGGCGGGAAATTCCGTGCCGATGGGATATTTGTCCGGCTCGTCGCTGACCACAACAACGCGCGAGACCCCTTCCGCCGCCACCTGGCGGGCGATGCCGACAACCGTAAGCGGTCCGTCTACGGGTTGCCCGCCGGTCATGGCGACAGCATCGTTGAAAAGGATCTTGAAGGTGATATTGACCCCGGCCGCAACGCAGGCGCGGATGGCTAGATAACCCGAATGGTAATACGTGCCATCGCCAAGGTTCTGAAAGACGTGCTCGGTCTTTACGAATGGCGCCTGGCCAACCCAGGTCAGGCCTTCGCCGCCCATATGGCAATGGGTCATGTTGCCGCGGTCCATGTAGGTTGCCATGTAATGGCATCCCACCCCGCCATGAGCACGGCTGCCCTCGGGAATGCGCGTCGAGGTATTGTGCGGACAGCCGGAGCAGAAATAAGGCCGGCGCATCAGTGATAAGCGCTTGCGGTGCACCGCGGCCTCGGCGCGGGCGTCTAGAAAGGCGAGCCGCGCGGTTATGCGCTCAGTAGTATGAAAAGGTGCGATGCGCCGCGCCAGCGCCCGCGTGACATCTTCCGGAGTGTATTCTGGAAAAGCCGGCAGCAGCGGCGCACCGCTCTCATCGTCGCGGCCCACCACGCGCGGACGCTCGGCGTCCGGAAGCGCGTAGAGCGCGTCTTTGAGTTGACCCTCGACTAGGCGGTGTTTTTCCTCCACCACCAGCACTTCCTCGAGGCCGCCAGCGAAGTCCTGCAAGTCCTCGGCATTCGCGGGATAGGGCATGCCGAGCTTGAGCACGGTTATGCCGAGCGCCGCCGCCTCGTCATCACCAAGGCCAAGTTCAAACAGCGCCTGGCGCACATCGGTCCAGGCCTTGCCGGTGGCGATGATGCCGTAGCGAGGCTTGCGGCTCTTCAGCGTCACGCGGTTGAGTCCGTTGACACGCGCAAAGGCGAGCGCAGCATCGAGCTTGTGCGCCCGCAGGCGTGGCTCCTGCAGCATCCAGCTGTCGGGGACGCGCAGGTTTAGACCGTCCGGCGGTAGAACGTCGTCATCCGGCAGCAAAATCGCCGGACGTGCCGCATCGCCGTCAATCGTCGCCGCTGCATCCACCGTGTCGGGGATCAGCTTGAAGCCGACCCAGCCGCCCGAATAACGCGACATGGCCCAGCCCAACAAAGCGTGATCTATGATCTCCTGCACGTTGGCGGGATAAAGCACCGGCATGAGCATATCGGCGAACAGCGTTTCGTGTGCCGCGGTGGCATCGGTGGACGATAGCGGGTGATCGTCGCCAACAACCACCAGAACGCCGCCGTGGACAGCGCTGCCGGCAAGGTGAGCGTGGCGGATGGCATCAACGCTGCGGTCCAACCCCGGCCCCTTGCCGTACCACATGGAAAAGACCCCGTCGCAGGTGGCATCGCCGAAAGCGCCAACCTGTTGCGTGCCCCAAATCGCAGTCGCCGCCAGATCCTCGTTGATCGCGGGCCAGAACTGGATGCCGGCCCCCGGCAGCAGTCGGTTGGCGGCCCACAGCTCCTTGTCCAGATTGTGCATGGGCGAGCCGCGATAGCCGGAAATGAAGCCTTCCGTGCGTAGACCCACCGCCTGATCCCGTCGGCGCTGCAGCATAGCGGCGCGCAGCAGCGCCTGACTGCCAGTGATCGAAATGCGGCCGTCGAGGCGGTGGTATTTATCGTCAAGCGAGATCGGTGCGAGCATAACCCCCACTATAAGCCATCAAAGACACAGCCGGTACGGGCTTGACGCAGGTCAGGGCCGCCAAGGGGAACGTCATCCTCTTTGCCTTACTGGCTAGGGGGTCAAGGCATGGCTGAGCACAGGCTCGTTCGTATCGGCAGCACCTTCGCGCTTGCCACTGGCTTCCCCGTGTCACTTGATTTGTCGGATAGGGTCGGCAACGCTGTGACAGCAACGAATGCTGCCGGTCGCCACTCGCCTGTTACCCTCTCGGGCTTAGACCACCACTCCGATTCAAAGGCTCAATCCCGCGAACGGATCAGGTCAATTTTGGAAGAAACTTCCCAAGCCTACCCAGCAATAATGAGTGCTATTTATACTAATATAATCAAACGGTTATGGCTGGGGCGCCTGGATTCGAACCAGGGATCCCGGGATCAAAACCCGGTGCCTTACCACTTGGCTACGCCCCAGCAGACGAAGCGCCCCCTATAACACGGAGATTTCGGGGCGCAAAGGCGGTGGTTGACTTAAGGTTGCTATCCTCTATTGAGACGCCCATGACAAACGCAAAAATCATTGACGGAAAGGGATTTGCGGACAGCTTGCGGGCGCGCATCGGACACCAAGTTTCCAGTTTGCGGGAAAGTGTTGGCTTGGTGCCTGGCTTGGCCGTGGTGCTAGTGGGCGAAGACCCAGCAAGCCAGATCTATGTGCGCAACAAGGGCAAGGCGACCTCGGCCGCCGGCATGACCAGCATCGAGCGGCACCTACCGGCGAATGCGAGTCAGGAAGCGGTGTTGGCGGAGGTCGCGGCGTTGGCGGCAAACCAAGCGGTCCACGGCATTCTCGTGCAACTGCCTTTACCCGACCACATCGATGCCACCATGGTGCTTGATGCAGTGCCGCCAGAGAAGGACGTCGACGGCTTTCACCCGGTCAATGCGGGCCGGCTATTCGCCGGGCGCGAGGCCCTAGTACCATGCACACCACAAGGCTCGATAATGCTTCTGGAAGATACGCTCGGCTCCCTCTCGGGCGCCGACGCGCTGATTATCGGGCGCTCGAATATCGTCGGCAAGCCCATGGCCATGCTCTTGCTGGCGGCAAGCTGCACTGTGACCATGGCACACTCGCGCACGCGCGATCTCGCTGAAGCCTGCCGCCGCGCGGACATCGTCATTGCCGCTGTCGGCCGGCCCGAGATGGTGCGCGGCGATTGGCTCAAGCCCCGCTGCACGGTGATTGACGTCGGCATCAACCGCATCCCAGCGGAAGACGGCAAGAGTCGTCTCGTCGGCGATGTCTGCTTCGAGGAAGCCGCTCGGGTGGCGGGTGCCATCACGCCGGTGCCTGGCGGCGTGGGTCCCATGACCATAGCCTGCTTGCTGCGCAACACCCTGCTTGCCGCCTGCACCCAGGCAGAAGTGGCGGTGCCCGCGGAAGCGTAATCATCGCTCACCATCAACTTAAGACGCAAGCCGCACGCGCGGCAGGCGTCAGTTGTTCCATGTGAGTCTTGGGGAATTTGTTGAGGCGCTCCTACGGCTGCTGCAGCGCCTTGCCCACGCCGATCTCGGCCAGCGGGTCGGCCAGTACATCGTCGAGCACCGCGGCCCAGTTGTCGATGGCGGTGGCGGTCTCGAGCAGATCCTGACGCACCTCGAAAACCACGCTTAAGAGATCGTTGCGGCCGGCATGGTGTGGCACGGTGAAAGTGAGGTCGCTGTAACCGGTATAGGGCTCGTTGTCGCCAACCACGAGTTCCGCGTAGCGCGTGAACTCATTGAGCACCCGGTTGGCCAAGCGCACGTCATGGTCGTGCAGGACGGCGACGTGCCAGGGCCTGGTGAAGCCTTCCATATCGGGCGTGAAGCTGTGGATGGCGATCAGCACCGGCCGGCAGCTTTGCTTGGCATCGGCGATGCGTGCGTCGATCGCCGCGTGATAAGGCTCGTAATAGGTGGCGACGCGCCGCGCCACCTCCGCCGCACTAATTTTTTGGTTGCCCGGCACGCGGATACCGTCGCTAAGCGCCGGGATAGATTGAGGATGGTCGAGGGCGCGGTTGGGATCAATCAGGAGGCGTGAGAAGCGCGACAGTACCGCCGGAGCGTCAAGGCGGTCGGACAGTACGCCGGTCAGATCGGCAGCGCCGATATCGAAGGCGATGTGGTCGGCAAGTAGTGACGGCGTCAGGCCAAGTCCGGCGAACTCGTCGGGAATGCGGTTGCTGGCATGGTCGCAGAACAGCAGCACATCGGGCCGTCCCCCGGGGTGCACGACCTCATAGGCTGAAGACTCGGGCGCACGCATGGTGGGGTCACTATAGGCGTATCGTCGCGGCAGCAGAATTGTCTTGAGCACCGTCAGGCGGTGCTATAACGCCGCCATGAGCCTGCGCCTCGCTGTCGTCCTGCTTTTCGCGGGAACCTTCGCCATCGCCTTTTCGCCAACCTTCGTGCGGTTGAGCGAAATCGGGCCAGTCGCGACCGCAGTCTACCGGGTGGCACTCGCGCTGCCAGTGCTATTCCTGCTTGTCGCCATGGGCGGCAAGGACGGCCGGGCGCGCCCCGAGACGCGCGGCGATTGGCTCGGCGTCATCCTGGCCGGGCTGTTTTTTGCGGGTGATCTGGCGTTTTGGCACTGGTCGATCGCCAACACCTCGGTCGCCAACGCCTCGCTGTTCGCCACCTCGACACCGATCTTCGTGACACTGGCCGCCTGGCTCCTGCTCGGCGAGCGTATCAGCCGGCGCTTTTTGATAGGCCTCGCCCTCGGCATCGCCGGCGGGCTGCTGCTGGCGGGCTCGTCGGTGCAAACCAACCCGGCGCACCTGTTCGGCGATCTCATGGGGCTGGTTACGGCGATGTTCTTTTCGGCCTATCTAATCACCATCAAGCGTCTGCGTGAGCGCCTCAGCGCCGCCGCGGTCATGGCCTGGCCGGGCGCGATCACCGCGCTGGCCTTGGCCCTGCTCAATCTCGCTGTAGATGGCACCTGGACACCGCTGACTGCATACGGCTGGGGCCTCTTGCTGGCGTTGGCGCTTTTAAGCCACGCCCTGGGCCAGGGGCTGGTAGCAAAGGCGGTGCTCCGCCTACCAGCTTCGTTTTCCGCTGTCGGCATGCTGAGCGAGCCGCTGTTCGCGGCATTGATCGCCTGGGCAGTGCTCGGCGAGGCGGTGACATCGCTGCAAGGGCTCGGCGGGGTCATCATACTGGCCGGAATCGCCATCAGCCGGCCATTGCCCGACAGAGCACTGGCGCGACCGCTGGCGCAAGGTTTAGGCTAGGGAGTAGGAAGGACAGCTATGCCGCACCCGCACGAGCTTCTCCGGGCCATGTTTGATGCTGCGGTGCAGAATGCGCTGCCCGCGGCTTGCGTGCCGCCGCACCTACCGGGGGCGGCGGCGGGACGCACTATCGTGGTCGGCGCCGGCAAGGGCGCAGCAGCCATGGCACACGCGGTCGAGGAAGCTTGGACCGGCCCGCCACTCGACGGCCTAGTCATCACGCGCTACGGCCATGGCGTTGAGACCGCACGAATCCGCGTGGTCGAGGCGGGACATCCGGTGCCCGATGCGGCGGGGCTCGCGGCAGCGCAGGAGATCCTCAACCTAGTCTCCAGCCTTGGCGAGAAGGATCGCGTGCTCTGTCTAATCTCGGGCGGCGGTTCGGCGTTGCTAACCCTACCCGCACCGGGCCTGACGCTGGCCGACAAGCAGGCCGTGACCGACAAGCTGCTACGCTGCGGCGCCACCATCTCGGAAATCAATTGCGTACGCAAGCATTTGTCGGCCATCAAGGGCGGGCGTCTAGCCATGGCAGCCTGGCCGGCAGAGGTGCTGACGCTGATGATCTCCGACGTACCCGGCGACGATCCGGCGGTAGTCGCCTCGGGCCCAACCGTAGCCGACCCGACGACGTTCGCCGATGCGGAGGCCATCCTCGCCCGCTATGCCATCGCACCGCCACCTGCCATCGCCGCACACCTCGTCGCGGCAGCGGAAGAAACCCCCGCTGCGAGCGACCCCCGCCTAGCGCGCTCGAAGGCTATTACCGTCGCCACGCCGCAGGCGTCGCTCGAAGCTGCAGCGCGTGTCGCGGAAGCCGCCGGCTACCGCGCCATCATTCTCAGCGACTCCCTCGAAGGCGAGGCCCGCGACGTCGGCTTGGTACACGCTGCGATCGCCCGCCAAGTGGCGCGCCACGGTCAGCCCGCCGCAGCGCCCTGTGCGCTGCTCTCGGGCGGTGAGACCACTGTGACCATGACCGGCGACGGCCGCGGCGGACGCAACAGCGAGTTTCTGCTTTCGCTCACCATCGACCTCGACGGGCACGACGGTGTGCACGCCATCGCCTGCGATACCGACGGCATCGACGGCAGTGAGGAGAATGCCGGTGCTATCTGTGGCCCTGACACCCTGGCCCGCTCCCGCGCCGCCGGCATCGACGCCCGCGCCCATCTTGCCAACAACGACGCTTACGGCTTCTTCGCCGCTATCGACGACATCGTGGCCTCCGGGCCAACGCTGACCAACGTTAATGATTTTCGTGCCATTCTGATCTCGGGAGCCAGCTGACCATGCGAAGGCGAAGCAGACGAGCCAAGATTCTCGCAACCCTGGGCCCGGCCAGTGCAGACCGCGCGGCGATCGCCGCGCTCTACCGCGCCGGTGCCGACGCCTTTCGCCTCAACTTCAGTCACGGCAGCCACGAGCAAATCCAGGCCCTCTACGACATCATTCGCGAGGTCGAGGAATCGGCACTCCACCCCATCGCCGTAGTCGCCGACCTGCAAGGGCCGAAGTTGCGCATCGGCGAGCTCGCGAACGGCACGGTGAGCTTGCGCGAGGGGCAGACTTTCCGCCTCGACCAGGGCCACGCCAAGGGTGACGAGAGCCGTGCGCCATTACCCCACGAGGCCGTGTACGGCGCGCTCAACGTAGGCATGGACATCTTGCTCGACGACGGTCGCATCCACTTGCGTGTGACTGCCTGCGGCGAAGACTTTGCCGAGACCGAGGTAGTCACCGGCGGTGCGCTGTCCGACCACAAAGGGGTCAACCTGCCGGGCGCCGTCCTGCCACTCAAGGCACTGACCGACAAGGACCGCCGCGACCTCGCCTTCGCCGTCAATCTCGGTGTCGACTGGCTGGCCCTGAGCTTCGTGCAGCGCCCCGAGGACGTGGCTGAAGCGCGCATGCTTGCCGGGCCCGACGTCGCCATCATGGCCAAGATCGAGAAGCCCTCGGCTGTCAAGCGCTTCGACGAGATCCTCGAGCTTGCCGACGGCATCATGGTCGCACGCGGCGATCTCGGCGTCGAGCTGGCGCCAGAGGCGGTTCCAGCGGTGCAGAAGCAGATCGTGCGTGCGGCCCGCGATGCCGGAAAGCCCGTGGTAGTAGCGACGCAGATGCTCGAGTCCATGATCCGCGCGCCAGCGCCGACCCGCGCCGAGGCCTCGGACGTGGCCACGGCGGTCTATGACGGTGGTGATGCGCTGATGCTCTCGGCCGAGACCGCGGTCGGCGACTATGCGGCGGAGACGGTCGACATGATGCATCGCATCATCGATCGGGTCGAGCATGACCCCCTGCACCGTCAGTTCCTCGAAGCGGCGCATACCCTGCCCACGGCGACCGCCGCCGACGCCATCAGCGCCGCCGCCCACCAGGTAGCCCAGACCATCGGCGCCACCGCCATCGCCACTTACACGCAATCGGGAGCCACGGCCTTCCGCGCCGCGCGCGAACGCCCACAAATGCCAATCCTGGTGCTGACCCCGCGGCTCAACATGGCGCGCCGCCTGGCCCTCGGCTGGGGCCTGCGGTGCATCCGCGGCGACGATGCCCACGACTTCGACGACATGGTCGAGCGCGCCAGCCGCGCCGCCCACTTCCGCGGTTATGCCGAAGAAGGCAGTAAGTTGGTGATCATCGCCGGTGTGCCCTTTGGCACGCCGGGCGCGACCAACCTGCTGCACATCGCCTTCATTCCCCGCTTCACCGACCGCCGCAACGAGCAACGCCCGCTCACCGCCGGCCCCGATGAGGCGCACGATACGCGGGACCAAGTGCGCGTGCCCGAGATCGAGCGCTAGACGCCTAGTTGTTTAGCATCGCCCAGGAGCAGGGTCACTGAGTGCTGTAAATCTGCAATGATAATGCCGATGCTAGGATCGGTATCCCAAGCATCGGCACTCAGCTATAGCAGTCCTACGGAATATTATATTCACCGCCGGTTATTGTGCAGAAGAAGTGGCTTATCGCCACATTCTCACAGTGGAACGTGTACCACCCGGTGATACCGGCGTATTTCCCGGTGCCCGAGTAGTAGTCGCCTCGGGTGCCGATGTTGGCACCCGGCCCATACGGCTCAGTAGCCTGCCAACGAAGATTGACGGTATCGCCGTCGACATCCGTTACAGTGCAGAAGCCGCCACCCCACTTTGTAGTGCCGCCTTGAAATGCTTGTTCACCGGTGCAATACCAAGCACCGAAATGTAGCGGACCGCTCTCCGAATCAGTGGTGCTTTCTCCCCAGAACTCACCGTTCCAGAGTCCAAAGTCAGGCGCAAACTCCTGAAATTCTCCTACTCCATGAAACCCCGCCATTCCACCTGTGGTGGTGCCTTGCTCAGCAGCTTGCGCAGAGCCGCTGATACAGAGCGCCCCAATCGCAAACAACACTGTTGATATTCCGAACATATTCCGCATCTGATTTTCTCCCTGTTTCAGCCTGGCGCAGTGCCAGGACTGTTGACATCACACAACGCAAACAGCCGCAGTCGTTGCCGCGCGCGTCCGCCTTGTGCGCCACAAAATCACCGCACTAGTTGTTGGGTTTAGGGGCATGCCACTATCAGCCTAAGCTGGTCGATATGGATATTGAGCCCTCTTGGTGCTTTCGCACGTAGCAAGTGTGACGCTCGTCCTTCCGCGTCGCAACCGTAAAGTTAAGACCAACGTGGTTCTGTGCCAAACATGGGGCAGGAGCTGTGGCTAAACAGCTTTGTGTAAGGACTGCCAAGGGTCAGATTTAGGCAACGCGAAATGACTGCTGTGGGCTATTTGTAGCACCGCAGGACTTAAAAATCGCGTCCGGCAGCGAGGGTATAGTGATCGGAGATAGTCTTAGCCGCTGCGTGGTTGATGCCGTCGGCCAATTCCCGATCGAAAAGTGCTCTAAATCCCCTTGCCGAGTTTATCTTCGAGGGCCTTGGCGCGAGCCTTGGCACTAGGGGATTTTGGGTGCCAGTGCAGCAGGCGTTCCAGCGCGTGCAGG
>JASLYQ010000026.1 GCA_030739735.1 Alphaproteobacteria bacterium
GAGGTGGATCCTGGCGATATATGTTATTTTCCTCCCGATATGTCCCATTCTTTTTTTGCAATAAGTGAAAATCCGGTAAAATGCCTTGTGATTTATTCCCCTCCGTATCAGGAGTGTTCTGAACGAGGCGTTGCGCAATAAAGAGGCAGAGGTTGTTTTTCACTAAATGAATATAGTTTGATGACAAATCTTAAGATATGGATTGGTATAGTAGAAACAGAAATGCGAAGAGGGGAGCTATTATCTTTTAGTAATGGAATTGAATAAATAAAGACCTTTATCCTGCTACTGACGTGCCACTAACCTTGCTACTAACGTTAGTAGAAAAGCACTAAGATTTACTTTATTACTGATAGGTTATTGATACTGGCTGGGGGACCTGGATTCGAACCAGGACTGGTCGGGTCAGAGCCGACAGTTCTACCGTTAAACTATCCCCCAGTGTGCTCTATTATACGAGGGGGTGGAAATTAGGAGCGGTCCGGCGGCGTGTCAAGCTGCGGGCGGGTGGATTTGATATGGCGAGATTTTCGCGGAGCAAGCGCGGCCCGGGGCGGGCGCCGCCCAAGCAGAAGCTGCGCACGGCAAAGGGGCGCTCGATATCCTCCTCGCGCTGGCTGCAGCGTCAGCTTGATGATCCTTATGTCGCGCGCGCTCGGGTCGAGGGCTATCGCAGCCGCGCCGCCTTTAAACTGCTGGAGATGGACGAGCGCTTCCGCTTTCTCAAGCGTGGCGCGACGGTGGTCGATCTGGGTGCCGCGCCCGGCGGCTGGACGCAGGTCGCGGTGGCGGGCGGCAGCCGCGTTCTGGCGGTAGACCTGGCGGAATTTGAGCCGGTGGCGGGCGCTGAGCATCTCACCCTCGATTTTCTCGATGCAGGCGCCGACGACGCTATCCGTGCGGCGCTCGGTAGGCCAGCTGACGTGGTGCTAAGCGACATGGCTGCACCCGCTACGGGCACGCGCAATGTCGATCACCTGCGCATCATGGCGTTATGCGAGGCGGTGGCCGAGTTTGCCGAGAGCGTGCTGGTGCCGGAGGGGTGTTTTCTGGCTAAAGTTCTGCGGGGCGGCGGCGAGGCTGCTCTGGTGGCGCATCTCAAACAGCGTTTTCGCTCAATCCGCCACGTCAAGCCGCCGGCCAGCCGGGCCGACTCTACCGAGTTCTATCTGCTGGCGATGGGCTTTCGTGGCCCGCAAAAGGATTAGGTGCGGGTAGGAAGCTCAGATCCGCCGATGTGGCACCAGCCCCCGTTGGCGACCGCGCGCGGCTCGCATGATCTGGGGGCCCCGCAGAGGACTATAACATCGGCCGAGGTTGCCTTTGCGGTAGCCTGGGGTTTGACTTACGATTCGCTAAATTGGCCGGAACGCCTGCGCGCGAGGCGGCGCCACGTCCGCTATCAGCCGGGGTCTAAATAATCATATATTCCTCGGCTCCGCTCTCTGCTGATCTCATGCGCTGACCTACGAAAAGGAGAATGGCTTGCCCCCGCGGAGGCGCCTTTCGAGAGCGCTTGGTGCCAGCATACGTAGGCTCTATAGTGCCGAGCCCTCAGGAGGCGGCATGACCCTCAGCGAAGCGCTTACATTCGACGATGTGCTGATCAAACCGGCAGCGTCCAGCGTATTGCCCGGCAGCGTGGACGTATCTAGCCGTTTGACGCGTACGATCAGCCTTGGCATACCCCTAGTCTCGGCGGCCATGGATACGGTCACAGAAAGCCGGCTCGCCATCGCTATGGCTCAGGCGGGCGGCATCGGCGTGATTCACAAGAGCATGGATATCGATGTACAGGCCGACGAAGTTCGGCGGGTGAAGAAGTTCGAATCCGGCATGGTGGTTAACCCGGTCACCGTGACACCGGAGACCAAGCTCGTCGAGGTGCAGGCGCTGCAGACGCGGCTCAACATCTCGGGCTTTCCCGTGGTCGAAGGCGATAACGGTCGCCTAGTCGGTATTGTTACCAATCGCGACGTGCGCTTCGCCACGGATCCGAACGTGTCGGTGCGTGAGTTGATGACACACGAAGATCTCATCACCATCGACGAGGGCGCGGATTTCGAGCAGGCCAAGCGACTGCTGCACCAGCACCGTATCGAGAAGTTGCTGGTCACCGATGCCGGTGGCCATTGCGTCGGCCTGATCACTGTCACCGATATCGAGAAGGCGCAGAAGTTCCCCAACGCCAATAAGGACGAAAAAGGACGCCTGCGCGTGGCCGCCGCTGTTGGCGTGGGCGAGGCCAATCTTGAGCGCGCTGCTGCCCTGGTGGAGGCGGATGTGGATGTGCTCGTGGTCGACACGGCGCACGGCCATTCCGAGGGCGTGCTGCAGACCGTTAAGAAGGCCAAGGAACTCTCGAATTACACCCAGGTGATCGGTGGTAATGTGGCCACGGCCGATGGCGCTAGGGCGCTGGTCGATGCCGGCGCCGATGCCATCAAAGTCGGCATCGGGCCGGGTTCTATCTGCACCACGCGCGTGGTCGCGGGTGTCGGCGTGCCCCAGTTTACGGCGGTGCGTGAGACGGCGGAAGTGGGGCTCGCAGCCGGCGTGCCGGTGATCGCCGATGGCGGCATCCGCTTTTCCGGAGATTTTGCCAAGGCGCTCGCCGCCGGGGCTGAATGCGCCATGATCGGCTCGCTGCTAGCCGGCACGGAAGAGAGCCCAGGAGAGGTCTATCTCTACCAGGGTCGCAGCTACAAGGCCTATCGCGGCATGGGCTCCATGGGTGCCATGGCGCGCGGTTCGGCCGACCGTTATTTCCAGGCTGAGGTCGCGGACGCGCTCAAGCTGGTGCCCGAGGGTGTCGAGGGCCGTGTTCCCTTCAAGGGGCCGGTCGCCACGGTCTTGCACCAGCTCGTCGGTGGTCTGCGTTCGGCTATGGGCTACACCGGTAGTGCTGACATTGCCGCGCTGCGCGATGGTGCTGAGTTCCTGCGCGTCACAGGCTCCGGCATCCGCGAAGGCCATGTCCATGACGTCACTGTGACCAGAGAGGCCCCTAACTACATTCCTGGCAATTAACTAACGACGATCCGGCGTCGTGATTGGCGGCTTTACCTATACTGAGGCGCCGCTCGTAAATTCGAAGAACAGTGCTAGGCTCATGATATCGGCGCTGTGGGTTCAGGATTTCGAGGTTGTGGAGTGGCTCTATGTCGAGCAGAGCGCCATGAAGCTCACGGTGGTTGAGTTCGGCTACGGGCTCGAAGTAACCCAGGACGACGCCGTGGCGCCATTCTATTGCGCCGATCACGGCGTGCAGGTGAATGGGCAGAACTATCTTAACCCAGTCAACACACGGATCAAGAACGAGGGCCATGTTGGCGTCTTTGCGGTAACCGCTATCGCGAGCGTCAGCGCATCGGCCGAAGTGATGCTAGGTAGCTAAAATCGATGTATGGGCGTCACCTTATTGGAATGGTAGTGGGTGGGATAACGGATTTCGGAACCCCGCGGATAAAGGAGCGCGCATGACCCCGGCTGGGCGTGTGCAGGCGGCGGTCGAGCTGTTGTCTCAGATCGAGGCCGAGGGCATGCCGGCTGATGCGGCGCTCAGGACCTATACGCGTGCGCGGCGCTACATGGGGTCGAAGGATCGCCGCGCCGTTGCCGACCTGGTGTTCGCGACTATCCGCAAACGTTTGGAATGGGACTGGCGCATCGCCCGGCGAGGCGGCGTGCCGAGCCCGCGCCTGCGCGTTCTCGCCGGGCTGGCGCGGAACGACTTTGATGCCATGGTCTGTCTTTGTGACGGCAGCCCCTATGGCCCCGCGTCTCTCGACAAGGCCGAGCAGGCGCTGCTTGCGGCAGTGGCCGTCGATGCCGCAGAGGCGCCCTCCAATATTCCCGAATGGCTCGTGCCGAAGATGCGCCGGCGCTTCGGTGCGGCGATGGAAGAGGAGCTTGCCGCGCTCGATGGCGAAGCGGCGGTTGATCTGCGCTTGGCGCTTGGCTACGACCGGGATACCGTCATTGCCGAGCTGAACTCGTTCGGGATATCAGCCGAGGTGACGCCACTCTCAGCGTACGGAATTCGTGTGCATGGCCGCCCGCGACTCGACAACATACCCGCATGGCGGGATGGTGTAATCGAGATTCAGGACGAGGGCGCGCAACTGGTGGCGCTGTTATGCGAGGCGGCGAAGGCCCATTGTATCATCGACTATTGCGCCGGTGCGGGCGGCAAGACCTTGGCGCTGGCAGCGCTGGCGCCGGACGCTCGGCTGATCGCCTGTGATAGCGATGCTCGGCGTCTTGCTCGTCTTGAGCCAAGGCTCACCCGCATGGGCATCGCCGGGGTCGAGAGCCATGTCATCGGCCTTGATGATGCGCTGCCAGAAGGCTTGGCCGAGCGGGTTCTTGTGGATGTGCCGTGTAGCGGCACGGGCGCTTGGCGACGCAATCCCGACGATCGCCACAGGCTGACTCCCGACTCTCTCGCTACGTATACGGCGCGGCAGGACGAAATTCTCGCCGCCGCCGCCGCGCTGGTCATACCTGGCGGGCGCCTGATCTATGCGACGTGCTCGCTGCTGATGTGTGAGAACGAGGACCGCGTTGAGACATTTCTCAGTTCACGAAGAGATTTTCGCCGTCTCGATATCCGAGACATCTGGAGCCGGGTTATAGAGGCGCCCGCGCCGGATGGCGGGCCAGACCTGTTGCTCACGCCACAGCGCCACGGTACGGACGGCTTCTATATCGCGATTCTCGAGTGCGTTTAACGGGGTTGAGCGATTTCGATGCCGCCTTGATTGTGGCAATCTGTCGTCGAGATGAGAGAATTCGAGACGAGGGCATGGTTCATTTATGAGAAACGATGGCGTGGCTTGCTTTGGTTGTGTGCTTGGGTGTCGGCGGCGCGACAACAAACGAATGCGGTAGCTTTTTTTATTCCGCGAAGCCGCGTTACAGTAACCATGTTAAGGCTATAGATAGTGATGGTGCGGCCATGCGAGGCAATTAAGGGCGACCTATTAACGTTAACGACTAACTTTATCGATTGCTTTGTCTACACCTACAAGAGCTAAGTCGTCTAAACGTAGCCCGGTCCGTCGATCAGTGGAAAATCCGCGAGCATCGCCTCGTCAATCTGAACGCCTAGGCCAGGGTTCTCTGGCGGGCGCACATGGCCCGTCTCATCGACTTCAGCGCGCCAGCTGCAGAGCTGGTCTCGGAAAGGGTTGTGCGCCGCCAGATCGGCCTCGAAATAACCCGCATTGTCGATGCTACAGAGATAATGGATGCTGGCCGCGACGTTGAGGCTGGTGAGCGAGGTGTGCGGATTGATGCCGAGCTTCCAGGCCGAGGCCAGCGCCGCGATACGCATGCCCTCGGTGACACCACCGGTCTTCGAGAGGTCAGGTTGTAGGATCGTGATCACGCCATCCTCGATGAGGCGGTGGAATTCGAAGCGTGTGAAATGGTTCTCGCCGGCGGCGAGCGGGGTGATCCCGAAGCCCTTGGCCTCGCGATAGCGGCGGTGGTCATGCGGCGCGAACGGCTCTTCCAGCCAGCCCGCATTGACGTCGTCCAGCACTGGCATGACGCGGCGCGCATCGTCGAGCGTATAGGCGGTGTTTGCGTCGGTCAGGATGGCGATGTCGTCGCCGATACGCTCGCGTACCGCCACGATGCGCGCGATGTCCGCTTGGGCGCTGTCACCGAGCCGCAGCTTCAGCGCGCGGTAGCCGCTTGCCACCACGCTCGCTGCCTCGTCCGTCAGCTCGGCCGGCGGCTGGTAGCCGAGAGAGACGCCGCCAGCATAGGCCGGAATCGCTTTCGCCGCACCGCCGAGCAACCGGTATAGTGGCCAACCCACAGCCTTGGCGCGAATGTCCCAGAGCGCGATGTCGATGCCACTCAGCGCTAGGCTTGATGCGGTACCCATACCGTGGCTGGCGAGCTGCATCTTGTAGACCCGATCCCAGACGCCGACGACATCGTCTGCGCCCATGTCCTGGATAAGCGTAGTCAGTGTGGTGTTGATGAGCTGGGCAATTGATCCTGGCGCACGGCCCGCATGGGCCTCGCCCCAGCCGACGATACCGTCGTCGGTCTCGATGCGCACCAATACAGCATCGCGTTTGACCGCTAGGCCAATACCGAGCCTCACCTGATGCTCAGCAGGGACGGAAAAGGAGATTGGGAAGGCTTTGATAGTAGCAATTTTCATGGTTAACCCGCGCGAATGAATTTCTGAAAGGCATGGCAAGTGAGCGGTGCGAAGTGGTCTATCGAGCCTGAGGCCTTGATCACCTCGCCAACGTAGAAATCGCCGCGCGAATCTGCCCAAATACCATGCGGCACGATGAAGTTGCCAGGCAGCAGTGAATCCGCGCCGCCGAGCTGGGTCTGGATATTGCCGTCAAGGTCGCAAATGGTAACCCGTGCGATCGGTGCGTGCCCCATGGGCGGGTGGTCCATGAGCCGGAATTCTGGCCTGTGGGGAAAGGGTATGTTCCAGCCTAGCTCGGCGATATAGAGGTTCTCCTGCTCGTCGAGGAAGAGATCGTCCGGGCGGTTTACCCAATCCCAGCTATTCAGATACTCGCCATCCTTGGAGAAGAACTGGATGCGCGAGTTCTCGCGATCGGCGACCAGAACCCGGCCCGAGCGGTCGACGACGATGCCGTGCGGCAGATTGAACTGACCCGGCCCGTTGCCGGGCCCACCCCAAGAGGCGAGCAACTTTCCGCCGGCACTGAAGCGGTGCACGCGAGCATTGCCGTAACCGTCTGAGATGAATAGCTCGCCGTCCTCCGCCACGGCAACGTTGGTCACCATGTTGAAGGGTCCGCCGGCATATTGCACTGGCGTCCTCCCCAGCATGAAGCCAGTGTCTGCCGGTTGATCGGCTTTGCCGAGGGTCATCAGCAACTCACCCGACGTGGTGAATTTGCGCACCGTGTGGTCCAAATTGTCCGCGCACCAGACATGGTCGTTGCGGTCGATGAAGATGCCGTGCGCCGAAGAGAAGATGCCTTCGCCCCAGGCGTTGAGGAACTTTCCCTCCTTGTCGAACACGATGACCGGGTGGGCACCGCGATTAAAGACGTAGACCCGGTCGTGGGAATCCACCGCCACCCCGGCCACCTCGACGAACGACCAGCCTTCGGGAAGCTGCTCCCAGCCCTCCAACACCTGATAGTCGAGATTGTATGCGTTGGTCGCCATAGCGCTCCCTCGTATGCAATGGCGACAGCCTAGCGTCGGATCGACACGAATGCGATAGTTCTGGCTATGTACAGACCAGCCACTTTTGACGAGTCTGACCCAAGTATCTTGCATCGCTTGATTGCAGAGATCGGCATGGGCGTGCTCGTCACGCCCGATCTCGAGGCGACGCATATACCGTGGCTCTACGAACCCGAGCCGTCACCGCTCGGATGCCTGGTTGGGCATGTTGCACGTGCGAATTCGCATTGGCAGGCCTTGCCCACGGACAGCGAGGTGCTGGTGGTTTTTTCGGGCGCCAACGCCTATGTCTCGCCGAGTTGGTATCCCACGAAGCAGCGCACGGCCAAAGTGGTGCCGACCTGGAACTATGTCGCCGTGCACGCTTACGGCATCGCGGAGACATTTGACGACCCGGCGAGCTTGCGCCGCGTGGTCGCTCACCTGACGGAGGCGCAGGAGGCACGCTTTGCCGAGCCCTGGTCCCTCGACGATGCGCCGGCGGATTTCACCGCGGCGCTGCTACGCCAGATTGTTGGCATCCGCCTTTGTCTTACTCGCTTCGAAGGCAAGCGCAAGCTCAGCCAGAACCGCCCGCAGGAAGATCGCGCGGGCGTTCTGGAGACGCTTGGACGCTCCTCTCGCCCCATGGACCAGGCGCTCGCCGATTCCATGCGAAAGGACATGTGACGGCGATCTCTTCAGCTTCACCTGAGATAGCTATGTCAGTGGAAGCTGGGCCACGGGCATCGGCACAGGAAAATATGCGGAGGGTGCCCAGGCAATGGCACTTGGAAGTCCGTACCCCTGAGGGATCCTGCCGTGGCCAAGGTAAAGTAGCAGAACACCATCACTATGAAGCAACAGACGATAAACCCAACTCATGAACGAACTACCGAGCCCACGGTCATTGCGTGCTCGTTTTTATTGGGTATTTCACTCGTCCTTTGGCGGCACAGTAATCACCAGAAAGACTAGGTCGTCGAGGCCGGTGTTGCTGATTAGGTGTTCGATGCCGGGCGGGATGAAGATGACATCATGGCGACGTACCACTTGCCGCTTGCCCTCGAACTCCATGACGCCTTCGCCTTCCAATACGTGGTAGATCTGCTCCTGCACCCGGTGTGTGTGCCGGGCGACATAGCCCTTGGGCTGATAAGACGAGATGCGGTAATCGATGTGTCCGCCTTGTCCGGTCTCGGGGCCGAACAGCAGCTTGGAATACGCACCGTCATAGTGCCCGGGCATCAATTGCCAGTCGATCTCGGCGATATTGATAATCTTGGCGTCGGCCATTGCTCTGCTCCTCTCAGTCGCCGGGCACCCAGGGGGTGCCGTAGATGGGTTCTTTGTGGGGCATCGGTGGTAGCGCCCAGGTGCCGGTGGCGGGCGGGCGCACTTCAGCGTCCACGTGCACGTCGAGTAACGCCGGCTTGCCCGACGCCAGCGCCTGCTCCAGCGCGCCTTCGAGATCGCCGGGGTCGGTGACTGTAGTGCCATCCACGCCGCAGGCGCGGGCCAGCGCTGCGAAGTCCGGGTTGTAGGGCTCGCGATTGTCACCACGATAAAAACCGGTGCCGATCTCGCGACCCTCGAACAGGCCGTACTGGATGTCGCGGATGGCTGACCAGGCGAAGTTGTTCCAGACCACCCAGATGGCCGGGATGTTGTACTCGACCGCGGTGCAGAGCACATGCGGGGTCATGGTGAAGCCGCCGTCGCCCACCACCGAGATGCAGGCGCTTTCGGGCGCTGCTAGCTTGGCGCCGAGAATTCCAGAGGGCCCAAAGCCCATGGCTGAAAACCCCCAGGTGTTGAGCATGGTCTGGGGCATCCGCGCGTCCCAGAACTGCATGAACCAGTTGTGGTGGACACCGGAATCGAGCGACAGGATGCCATCGTCTGGCATCAGCTTGCGCAATGTTGTGACGACCTGCTCGGGCCGTAGCGGGCTTGTGCGCGCGTCCATGTTGGGGGCGGTGAAGTCATCCCATTCCTGTTGCCAGGCGGCGATTTCGTCGCGCCAGACAGCGAGCCGCGGGGCGCCACTTTCGCCCCGCCGTTCGATCTCACCGAGTAGCTGCCGCAGCACGGTTCGCGCGTCCGCCACGATGCCAAGGTCTGGCGCATAATTGCGGCCGATCTCGACCGGGTCCACATCCACATGGATAAGCTTGGTGTGCGGAAAGTTCCACGAATAGCCAGGCAGCCATGAGGACGACGAGCGATCGTCAAAGCGGGCACCGATTGCCAGAACCAGGTCCGCATGGCGACCCGCTTGGTTTGCCGGGTAGACGCCGTTGCGGCCAATGAAGCCGAGCGACAAGTCGTGGGTCATGTCGAGACAACCCATGCCGTTCGGCGAGCTGATGACGGGGACAGAGAGTTTCTCGGCAAGCGCCGTGAGCTCCGCGGATGCTTCGGAGAGCGTCACGCCGTGGCCGATGAACAGCACTGGGCACTCCGCTGCCAGCAGCATATCGACGGCGCCACTCACGTCCTCGGGCGAGGCGGCAGAGCGTCGGCTGATGCGCTCGCCGGCAGCGGTCGGTACTTCGACGTCGGCGCTTTCCTGGAAGACATTGAAAGGCACGTCGAGCTGTACCGGGCCGGGGCGCCCTTGGGTCATCGTGGTCCAAGCGTGGTCGAGCGCCAGCGGCAACATCTCGACACGGGTCGGCTGCAAGCTGCGCTTGACGACAGGGCGCACGACGGAGGGAAAATCAGCCGCGCCATGGCGGTTGATCTCCTGGAAGGGCCCGCGGTCGAATTGCTGGGTTGGCACGTTGGCGGTAATTGCCAGAAAGGCGGATGAATCGCTCAGCGCACAGGTCAGCGCCATGACCAGATTGGCCGAACCTGGGCCGCACGAGGTCAGTGTAGCCACCGGCTCGTGCTTCACCCGGTAATAGGCGTCGGCCATGTGTCCCGCGGTCTGCTCGTGGCGAGGTGAGACCAGTGTGATGTCGTCTTGCGCCGCGTGCAGCGCATCGAGGATGCCGACCGTGCCATGGCCGCAAAGGCCGAACACGTACGGCATCTTTTCCTTGATCAGGAACTCGACGATAAGTTCGCCGCCCTTCATCTCCGGCATGTCAGCTCCCTAGTTTTGTTGGTGGGTGCAATTTAGGCGCTGTCGGCGCGATCCGCAAAAACGAAGTGGGCGGCCAGCGCGTCGGGGTCGAGGTCTGGCCCGATCAGCACCAGGTGCCTGTGCGGGCCGGCAGCAGGGGTGATCTCCAGTGCGTCCGGAACGTACTGGATAAGCGACGGCACGCCGTCCACCTCCATGAAGCCTTTGGCGCGCCATAGGGGGCAGCGCAGGGTGGCGAAAGTTTGACGTAGCGTCTCGCTGTCGATGGCTTTGTCGCAGGTTAGGGTGATGGCATCGGTGTGAATATGGCTGCCGCCGCCACCGCTTTTGCGGCTAGTGCCTTCAAACAGAGGCGTGCCGTCGATATCGCCGTGCTCGGCGGGAATTACTGTAGCCTCCGAGTTCAGACTGGCGACGGTAGCGAGCGTCGCCGCGAGTTGCTCGGGTGTCGCGAGATCGGTCTTGTTCACGACCACGATGTCGGCTGCCGTCACCTGTTCGCCATAGAACAGCCCGAGGCTGCTATGCAGGCGTGTGAAACGCGCCGCATCGACGACCGTGACCAGAGGCGCGAGGGTGAGCCACGACGATTCCTTGCCGAGAGCCGCGACAAGCTCGTCCGGCTGGGCGACGCCGCTCGCCTCGACGATCACCTGAGCATAATCTTGCAGGTCTTCCAGCGCCTCCACCAGCGGCCCCTGCAAGGTACAACAGACGCAGCCCGAGGGCAGCTCGACCGTTGTCTCGGCGATGTCCTCGAGCAGTGCACCGTCGATGCCGACATCGCCAAACTCGTTTACGATTACGGCGAGCGCGCCGTCGGGCGCTGGGGCGTTGAGGATACGCCGCAGCAGTGTTGTCTTGCCGGCGCCGAGAAAGCCGAACAGGAAGACGACTTTCATCGTGCGGCGCGCTTGGTCTCCCGCTGCTTGGTCCGCCAAGCCTTGATATAGGTACGGCAGCCCTCGTCGCGGCCAAGGATGACGTTCTCGGCGAGCCGGTAGTCGTCTCTCTCGCGATCCATGGCGAAAACCTCGGACGGCGGGCTTAGGTTGGGATCGATGATGCCGCTGTCCAGCCCCACTTCGGTGCCGAGAATCATGAACACGTCGTTGATGGTCTTGCGCGAGGGGATGCCGAAGGAAACGTTGCTGACGCCACCGGTGATATGGATTTCCGGCCCCCAGCACTCGCGCAGGCCCTTGATGGCATCGAGCCCATGCATCCCGAATGCGGGATTGACCGAGACCGGGAAGAACAGTGGATCGACGAACATGTCGCTGCGCGCGATGCCTTTGGCCTCGGCGGTTTTGATCATGCGTCCGGCATTGGTCAGGCGCTGCTCGACGCCATCTGGCATGCCTGACTCACCTGCCGCCGTAAGCACTACGCGGGCATTGTGCTTGACGGCGAGATCAACCGCATCGCTGCGCTCCAGCGAAGCGGAATTGAGCATGGGCCGCGCGGCCGATCCGGCACAGGCATCGAGGCCCGTAGCAATGACTTCCATGTCCGAGGAATCCACGGCGATCGGCAGCTTGCTCATGCCGCGCAGGGCGGTGACGGCCCAGGCCATAGCCTCCTGGCGCTCGGACATGTGGATCGAGATCTCGTCCACATTGATGTCGAGATAGGTGCTGCCGTTCTTTTCCTGGTTGGCGACGAGCGCGCGCAGGTAGGCTACAGCGATCTCGGCATCGTCGCCACCCGCCATCGCGGTCCTGACCGCGATCATCACGTGCTTGATGCGGCCCGCCTCGTATTCTTGGGTCTTGCTGGCCCAATCGGGTATGGGCAGCAGGCCGGCATTGCCGTTATTATCCGTAAAGGTGATGCCCTCGCTGCCACCGTCCTCGCCCGAGATATAACGCTTGCCGCGCTTCAAAAGTACGCGGGTCGTGTGAACGTTCTCGCCGATAACGACAAAGTTGGCTCTGCGGATCTCGGTGCTCATCCGGCGCTCCTTTTCAGCGATGGTCGTGGCGGGTCCATCATGGGCTTGAATTGGCAGCCTTCGACGAAAAGGTCGAAGAAATCAGGTTCAGTTTCGAGCTCAATATGATCGATGCGGGGGACAGCCCTTTCCAACGCGCGCCGTGCCGTGACAGACAGCAGCACTTTGCGCGCGCCGTGCAGCGCGGCGTTGCCGACTTTCGCGACGCGCGCGGGATCGATCGGTGCTAAAAGACCGATGGCGATGGCGTTCTCGATATCGAGGGTATTGGCGAAGCCGCCGGCCAGGGTCACGCGCTCAACCTCGCCAGGCCCGATGCCGAGGCTGCGCAACACGATCTGCTGGCCGCAGCTGTTTGCTGCCTTGGCCTGGGCGAGGTGGCTAGCGTCGGCGCGGGAAAATGTGATGCCGTGCTCCGGTACGACGGTGATCTGCATTTGCTTGCGCCCGCCCGAGAAGACGCCGAGCGGGTTCATAAGCTCCTGGCGGCGCAGTACGGCGACAAGATCGACTAGGCCCGAGCCGCACAAGCCTTCCGGCGGCGCGTCACCGATGGTTTGCCAGGAAAAGTCTTCACCCCGCCAATCGAGGGACTCGATGGCACCGTCAAAGGCCCTCATGGCCCAGGTCACGAGGCCGCCTTCGAAGGCCGGGCCGGCCGGGCATGAGGCGGCCAGCATCCGGCCGTGGGCACGCACCACTACCTCGGTATTGGTGCCGATGTCGATCAGCATCTCTGGCGCGTCGCCTTCGGGATCGAGTCCGGTGGCAGCAAGACAAGCTGCCGTGTCGCCGCCGACATGGCTGGCGATTAACGGTAGGCCGTAAAGCCGCGTCCGGCGGTTGGCGCGAAAGCCGAGATCCCAGGCATTGGCGGTCAATGCTGTGCTGTCGCGCTTTCCCGCGCGCCACTCGGCTTCGACGAGCGAGCGGTACGGCTTTTGCCCGATGCTGGCGACATCGAGGCCGAAGATCAGTTCGCGCATGGTGGTGTTGCCGGCCACGACGATCTCATAGATTGCGCGGCGGGCAAAACCGTGGCGCTTGGCGGCAGCGCGGATCTCGCGGTTCACCGCGCTTACCACAGCTTTCTGCAGCTCGCCCGGGTTGGTACCATCGTAGGAGATGCGGTGCATCACGTCCGAGCCGCCGAAGCCTTGCGGGTTGGCGAAGGCGCAAGTCTCGACGCTGTCGCCGGTCTCAAGATCGACGATATCCATGACCACCGTCGTGGTGCCGAGGTCGAGTGCAATACCGAGCATGCGCTTACGCGCCTGGTCGATCACCTGGCCGTCGAGCAGGATCTCGTCGCCGTGGCGGCTGGCGGCTGGATCGCGCGCCAAGCTCTCGTCGAAATGGGTATCAGTCAGGATGCGCGGGCGCCGTCGTAGCGGTGCGAAGCGGATGTCGCGCTCGGCGACAATCTCGGCTTGGCAGGCAAGGCGGTAGGGGTCCTTAAGAAAGCCTTCGACCCCGCTGCGCGGGCCCAAGGCGTCCAGCCCTTCGCTGATCTCGACGACGCATTCGTGGCAGGTGCCCGAGCGCCCGCAGGAGGTCGCGACTTCCAGTGCTAGGTCGTCAGCGTAGTCAAACAGTGTACGCCCGGCGATCAGCTCACGGCTCTCGCCGCCATGGGAGACGCGGCTCACGAGTCCGGGTCGTCCTCATCGCGGCGCGCGCGCGCCGCGCGCTTGATACGGGAGATCTTTTTTTTGGCCCGATCATAATGGGCCGGCTCGCTGTCCCAGGCGACACGGTAGTCCAAGGTGCCGTCATGGGTACAGATGGGCAAAGTCTCGCTGTCGTCGAGCCGCAACTGCATGCGGCAGCGGGCCAACCCGGTACAGCGGTCGTGGCGGTCGCGATAGGGGCAGCGCACGGAAGCCTGCTTGTCAGCGTGGCGGACCATGTCCGCGAACAGCTCGGTAATGCGATCGAGCCGTTGCTGATAGGCTTCCTTATCTGTCTTTGGCGGCTTGTCAGGCATCGGCCCCGGCTGCCACGAGGTCCTTGGCCAGTCCGACGCAGGCCAGTGCATCCTTGCCATAGCTATCGGCGCCCATATCGTCGGCGAATTCCTGGGTTACCGGCGCACCGCCGACCATGATGCGCACGTCGTCGCGCAGGTCTGCATCGATGAGGGCCTCGATAGTCTTGCCCATGTTCGGCATGGTCGTGGTCAGAAGTGCCGACATGCCGAGTACAGGCGCGCCGTGCTCCTCGACGGCATCGATGAACTCGTCATCGGAGGTATCGACACCGAGATCGATGACGGTGAAGCCGGCGCCGCGCAGCATCATGATGCAGAGGTTCTTACCGATGTCATGCAGGTCGCCCTTGACCGTGCCCATGATCACTGTGCCGATGGGCTTGACGCCCGAGGCTGACAGGATCGGTTCGATATATGTCATGCCAGCCTTCATGGCGCGGGCGCAGGAGAGCACCTCGGGCACGAAGATGAAGTTCTCCCGGAACTTGATCCCGACTATGCCCATGCCGCCGATCAGCCCGTCGTCCATAACCTCTGTGGCCTTGATGCCTTCGGCTAGCGCTTGCTTAGTCAGTTTGTCAGCTGCAGAATCGTTACCCTCAATGATGGCTACCGCAATGTCTTGCGTCAATGGCCGAGCCTTGGCGAAAAGGTCTACGGCGCGCGATATCTCCTCGGGGCGCTCGATGAACTCCTCGATCTCGTCGCGTAAAATCTCGTTGGCAATATCGGATAGGTTAGCCATAGCAATCGGTCTCGCGGTCTAATGCACTTGCGGGTGATTTGCGTGCCAGTCGCGCACGGCCTTGGGGATCTCGAGCAGGTTCTCGATCGAGGTTTGCAAGGGAATCGCGCATTCCGGGGCAATCAGCTGCACGCCGGCATCAAGGTTAGCATAAACCTCCTCGCGCACGGCGTCCGTCCCCTTGGCAAATAGGGTTTCGGGATTGTTAATGTTGCCCACCAGCCGGATGCCACCGTGAACCGCTTCCATGGACTCGCCCGGCTCGTTCTTGGAATCGTAATGAAAGGCGGCCATGCCGGTCTCGGCAATGAAGGGCATGCGATCGACCGTACGTCCACATATGTGAAGAATTAATGGAATATCAAGACGTTCTGAGAATTCTTTATGTATATTCTTTAGGTAACGCTCGTAATACTCACCGCTGACGAGATCGCCGGTGGCATGGTCGGGCAAGGTGAGGGCATCGACGCCGACATCGATTTGCGCCTGACCGAATTGGATGGTCGCCTCCTTGAGGCGGTCGAGCACCAGCTTGGTCTTGCCCGGATCGTCCAACGAGAGCAGCAGGAAAGGCTCGACCCCGAAGCAGTGATAAGCTAGCGACCAGGGCCCCATGGTCTTGCCGACGATCGCCACCTCGTCGCCAAATTCCTTGCGCAAGCCGCGAATAGCGTCGAGCACGCAGATCGTGTCCTGGTGGGTGAGGAAGTCGTTGGGGATGCGGATGTCGTCGGCGGTGCGCCAAATCGGTTCTTTCATGCGCACGGTCGGCCAGTTGTCTTTCTGCTCCCACTGCATCTTGCAGCCGAGCGCTGAGGATTCTTGGATGATTGAGAAGACCGGCATGATGGCGTCGAAATCGAGCTCGGTGTAGCTCGTCGCAGCCAGGCGTGCCATCAGCTCGCCCTCGCGGTTGGCGTTGGGAAACGGTGCGTCGACCAGATCCATCAACTCGACTGTGGCGACCGAGGTCGGGTTGCACACCGGCGTTCTGTCGACGGGCTCGCCGGCGAGTGCTGCCAACACCCTCTCACGGCTCGTCATGGGGGCTATGCCTGTCATTCGTGCCTCCCTCTCTCGTTATTCCTGCGTGCTCGGCGCTGCGAGCACACCCCGACCCGCCGTCTCCGCCTGCTCTCGCATGGCGACGCGAACATTGAGCGCCCGAGTCAGCAGTAGGCCAATAAGTGCATCGTGCGCGTGGCCGCAGAAAAATGCCACTGTATCGTCGCTCTCCGCTTCCATCTCGGCCAACTTCACGAGACCGCCTGCCACGGTAGCGATGCGCCGGGTATTGGCCGGATCGTCAGCGGAGACCCGGTAGCGGCCGGCGCCGAGGCTGGTGACGATAATATTGGCGTCCGCTTTTTTATCGAAAACCGTGAGTGGCTTGGCCGTGAACTTGTTCGCCGGATCGAGCTTGCAGACTTCCAGAAAAAGGCGGCGAACGCCCATGCTGTGCTCGGCGCCACACGGAAACCGCTCGCTGTGCTCGCTCTCGGGAACCATGTCGCCCAGCGTTTGCATTGCCTCGCCTAGCCACGCCATGCGGGCCTCGGCTCCCTCGTGGCCGCTGTATGTATGCACCCGGAATGCCGCCGCGCCATTGCTGCCCGGTCGCTCGTACAGCGCCAAAGTGACGTCGTGGAAGTGGCGGTCCATCGGCAACAACTCGATGCGCTTGCCCAGATCGACGATATGCCCCATGCGGCCCTCGGAAGAAATGCTTGCGACACGGCATCGCTAGTTGCAATATACGTCTGGTATACCACTGATGTCCAGCAAGGACCACGCTGTGATGGTGATGCGACATTGGGCCAGCCGGCATCCCCGTCCTTTGATGGCGGCGTACCGTCTCGCGCGCCGCCTGTTCCTGGGTCTGGCGCCGCTCTGGTGGCTGATCGGCAATCGCCGCCTGGAAAGGCCGCTGGCGTTTCTTGAGCGCGCGCTCAAGGGGCCGCTGTTCGATTGCCGCATGTGCGGCACCTGCGTGCTTTCCGAGACCGGCATGACCTGTCCGATGAATTGCCCCAAGGCGTTGCGCAACGGCCCTTGCGGCGGTGTGCGCAGCGACGGGCATTGCGAGACAAAGCCCGAGATGCGCTGCGTCTGGGTGGTCGCGAGTGAGGGTAGCCGCCTGCTCGGAGAGCCGTCGCCATTGGCCCTGGTGTTGCCGCCGGTCAACCATGCCCGCAGCGGCAAGTCTTCGTGGTTGTCGCTGCTTGAAGAGGCGCAGAGGGAACGGGCGGCTTGAGCGTGCCGTCCACAGCCTACGATGCTGAAGGTCGCTTCGAGCGCGCGCTGCGGGCGGGGCGTTTCGTGGTCACAGCCGAACTCAACCCACCCGATTCCGCCGATCCGGACGACGTGTTCGACCGTGCTATGGTGCTCTCACAAGTCTGCGATGCGATCAACGCGACGGATGCCTCAGGCGCCAACTGCCACATGTCGAGCTTGGGTATTTGCGCCCTTCTGCGGCGTGCCGGCTATGCCACGATCATGCAAATCTCTTGTCGCGATCGCAATCGCATTGCCATCCAGGGTGACGTGCTCGGTGCCGCGGCGATGGGAGTGCGCAACATCCTCTGCCTCAGTGGCGATTCTGTCGCCGTGGGCGATCACCCCGAGGCTAAGCCGGTCTTCGATCTCGATTCGATCACGTTGCTCGAGACCATTCGCGGCATGTGCGAAGAGGGCAGGTTCCTCTCCGGGCGCGAGATCACCGCGCTGCCGCGGGTCTTTCGCGGCGCTGCTGCCAATCCCTTTGTGCCGCCATTCGAGCAACGCCCTTTGCGGCTGGCCAAAAAGATCGCTGCCGGTGCCCAGTTCGTGCAAACTCAGTACTGCTACGATGCGCCGGTGCTGGAGCGTTACATGGCGAGCGTGCGCGAGCTCGGCCTGCATGAGAAGTGCTATATCATCCCCGGGGTCGGGCCGCTGACCTCGGCTTCCGCGGCGCGTTGGATCCGCTCGAAAGTGCCCGGCGTACACATTCCCGACACGGTCATTTCTCGCCTTGAAAGTGCGTCCGACCAGAAGGCCGAGGGCCGCAGAATCTGCATCGAGCTGATCCAGCAGATCTCTGAGATTGCAGGCGTCGCCGGCATTCACATGATGGCCTATCGCCAGGAAGAGGCGGTAACCGAGATCGTCATGGAGTCCGGCATCCTCGCCCGCCGTCGCCCCAAGCGTGCGCGCAGCGCCGTCAAAGCCGGTTAGGCGACCTGGTACAGTACTAACTATGGCAAGGTAGTCCATGAGTGAGCAGCCGCAGCGAACCGAGGCCTCGGAGAGCCTGACCCGGCGGGCCTACGAACGGATCGAGGAGATGATCGTCACGCTTGACTTGGCGCCGGGCGAGACGGTTTCGGAGGCCGCCCTTGCGCAAAGTCTCGGCATGAGCCGCACGCCAGTGCGCGAGGCCTTACAGAGGCTTGCGCGTGAAGGTCTGGTGCGGGTGATGCCGCGGCGCGGGTTGCTGATCACCGAGTTCGATGTTGGCCGCCAGCTGCGCATGCTCGATGTGCGCCGCCAGATCGACCGCTTGCTAGCCATGCGCGCTGCGACGCGGCGTAGCGCGCAGCAGGCCGATCGCTTTCGCGAGGTCGCGGCCCAGTTTGCCGAAGCTGCCGAGCAGAACGACGATACCCTATTCACCCGTGCCGACCGCGCTTTCAATGAGCTTATCACCGCTGCCGCCGCCAACGAGTTCGCCACCGAGGCCGCCTCGCTCACCCAGGGCTTGTCGCGGCGCTTCTGGTACGCCTACCATGAGCGCTTCTCCGAGATTGGGCAAGCCGCCGACCTCCACCGCGCCATCGCGCTTACCATCGCCGACGGAAACGAGGCCGCGGCAGGCGCCGCTAGCAACACCCTACTCGATCACGTCGAGGCGTTTACGCGGGCCACTTTATAGCCCTACATAGAATAGTGACCGTAGAGTGAGAGTTGGGCGGCTTCGAACTCGACGCCTTCGCCGACGTCCTCGTCGTGCATGAAGTCGAACTCGCCGGGCAGGGCTTTGGATTTTAGCACCTTACCTTCGGGGCCGCGCGGCAGGTCTGTGGTGGGGCCGTATTCGGCTTCCAATGCCTCGATTTCCGTCGTGCTCAGTTTGGTGACGGCACAAGGCGCGCCCTTGAGATGCGGCACGCCCTGCTCGGCGTCAACCAATGCGAGATCCTCATCCTCCGCTAGCTGTGCCTCGTTAAAGTTCCACATGCCCGACAGGTGAGCACCACCCCGGCGCGATTCTGGCTTCCACCAGCCGTGTGGGATGCGCACCAGTCCCTGCGGCATGCTAGTGCGACCGTAAACGCGACCGAGCATGGCGCCGGTGCGCGTCTCGACGCGCCCCCAATCGCCGTCCGCCATGCCAAGTTCCACGATATCCGCTGGATTGAGGAAGAACATCGGGTCCTCAGCGCGCTGGCGCAGCTCGGGCACATGGCGATGGCCCGAGCGGAAGAACTCGTCGTCCGGCAGACCGACGAAGGAGGCAAAGGGGTATTTATCGTCGGGCCGCGTCGCCTCGCGGTAATAGGGCAGGGGATCGAAGCCGAGCTTTTCCAGCACCTCGGAATAGAGCTCGACCTTACCGGTTGGCGTAGCGAAACCCGTCTTCAGGTACTTGCGCTCGCTGTCGCCTTCCGCCTGACCCTTGTTCAGGTTCGGCGAGCGGCCGGCCGAGACTACTTCCGCCCAGGTCTTGCCGCCGGGCTCCAGGCGATAGTCGAACATTTCCTCAACCGTGGCCCAGGGGAACTGCTCGGCCAATCCCATGCGCTTGGCAAGCTCGTGCCAGAATGTGACCACGTTGCGGCACTGGCCGGGTGGTGGCATGGCCTGTTCGCTAATTCCCGCATGCATGCTCGGACGCTCCAGCCAACTATCGCCAGGTAGCACATAGTCGGCGATCTGCGCGGTCGGCGACAATACATGCTCGAAGGCCACGATGAGGTCCTGCTTCATCAGCGCCTCATAGGCTCGTTTGGTATTGGCGAAGGCCGCTAAAGTGTTGTTAGCCATGGCAAAGAAGGCGCGTACGGGATAGGGGTCGCTTTCCGCCATCGCCTTGAACACGGCCATGGGGTGAGCCATGTAGCAGCCGCCCACGAGGTTCGCCCAGCGGATGCCCCAAACTTTCTCCGAGGCATCGCAAAACACACTCGTGCCGCGATAGGTGAAGGCAGGGAATGTGTCGGCGCCGAGTTGCTTAGCCTTCTGTTCGGGTGTCAGCATCTCGTGCATCTCAATCTCCGAATCCGAGCGCACTGCGGGACTGAAACCGATGAGTTGGTCGCCGCCGGTGACGTCGAGATGACCGCAAATCGCCCGTAGCATGCATTGCAGACGGATGGCCGAAGTGCTCGAAACCTGCTGATCTGTGATCGGCGTCCAGGGGATACAGGCCGGGCCGTTGGTCGCGTACATGCGCGCGCCCTCGGCGATGAGTTCCGCATCGACGCCGGTGATCTCTGAGACCCGCTCGAGCGGATATTCGCGCACGCGTGCTGCCAGTGCATCGAAGCCCACCGTCCAGTCGCGCACGAAGTCCTTGTCGTAAAGCTCTTCATCGATGATCACATTGAGCCAGCCGAGCAGCAGGGCGGCATCTGTGCCCGAACGTAGTGGCAGCCAGATCTCGGCGCGCTCAGCGTTTTCGCTCTTGCGCGGATCGATGACTATGAGCTTGGCACCGTTCGCCTGAGCCATGCGGATGGCCTTGTACTCCATGGTCCAGCTGTGCCGACGTGGGTCGTGGCCGATTAGCACAATGCACTTGGTATTGAAAATGTCGGCGCGCGGAAACCAGCCGTAGACATAGCGATTGATGGCAGCGGTGTTGCCAGCGCAATAAGAGACTCCGCCGATCCAGTTTGGCGTCCCTATATGGTTCATGAAGCGTCGGCACAGACCATTGTCGCCGAGTCCGGTGGCGCCGCTTTGCGAAACTGCGAAGGCCTCCGGGCCGTGCCGGTTAATGACTTTTTGCAGGCGTTCGGCGATGTCGTCCAACGCCTGGTTCCAGGTCACGCGCTGCCATTCTCCGCTGCCGCGCTCGCCCACCCGCTTGAGGGGGTGGAGTACGCGGTCCGGGTGCGAGTAGTGCTTCGGCGAATAGGCGCCTTTCATGCACAAGACGCCCTTGAACAGCGGATGGTCGCGCGTGCTGATCTTGACCACGCGGCCGTCCTCAAGCTTGGCAGAGACGGGGCAAAACCCATCGCAACTCGTGCATACGACCTGCTTGACGGACTCTTCAGCCGCAGTCTCCACTGCGCCGGATTCGGATCGGCTATACTCATCCATGGTGCACGCTGTCTCCTATTAAGTCGGCCCAAATCGAGTAGACCAAACTTTAGCGGGATGGTCGAATAAGCGCTACGCGCCCTTTTGCAGAGGTGCTGTGCATTCGTCGCGGGGCTGCGCCCACGCCTTTTGCTTCTCCAGGTCGCGCGCAAAATCGTTGAGGGTGATCCGGCGACTCACTGCACGGTTGGCGCCCGTGCCCTCGTCGTGAATCTCGTTATCCGGACTGCTCGTATAGGTGCTGGGCCGCTTGACCTTCGGTGTTTCGGGGTCAGGGTCGTTCCGGTACCGACCATATGCTTGGCTTCCATGACCAGCGTTCCGGTCGGACCGTTATTGTTATTCCTGACGCAGCGAGCATCGGGGGCAAATTTCACGAGCTTGTCAATCGAATGGACGGCGTCGTCCGTGTTCGAAATATGATCCCGAAGATCACCGAAGCTGGTGAATAATGATCAGTCTATGTTCCTATCGTCAAACTTAAAAGGTCGGTTCATTCTGCCGCTTGCAAGCTGTTCTCATCCTGCTGTGCTGCGAAGATGGAGGTGTAGCCCCCGGACCAATCCGGTGGCATCCGGCATTCCTCGAGGTCGAAGTGCGCCACGTTGGCCGGCCTACCGCGCACCATGGTCCCGTTCTGCGGGCAGATCTCTTTCGGGAAGTGCGTCAGCGGGATCGCGTCCGCGGCGCCGTAAGCGTTGAGCAGCAGCGGGCGCATGCGCGGCGAGGTGTTGGGTAGCGAGCCGTGTAGGGTGCAGACATTGTGTACCGTGACGGTGCCCGCCTTGCCCTTGAGCCACTGCACGGTCTCTAGTGGCAGGGTCATGATATCGACATCCCTGAGGGCACCCGCCCACTCGCCATCCTCTCCATAATGGTCGTAGATACGGCCCTTCTGGCTGCCGGGGATGGCCCCGAGCGGTCCCATCTCGCCGTCGACGTCGCTGAGGCAGAGCCCGATGGCGAGATGGGCGCGATTGCTGTGGGGATAGAAGGGGAAGTCCTGGTGCCACTTGACCTCCTCGCCGCCGCCCGACCACTTGAAGTTCAGCTTCGAGTGATGGAACACCACGTCCGGGCCGAGCAGATCCTCGGCTACGTCGACAATGGGGCTGTGACTGGCAAATTCCCAGTAGATCTCGTGCTGCGTGACCGGCCAGCTCAGCCGCCGCAGGCGCGGCTTTTCAGACGTGTGGTCCGGTTCTAAATCGAACTTGCCATTCGATTCCGTGACCGTCCGGCTTTCCTCGATGAAGTCCTGTGTGACCTGCCAAAGCCGATCGAGCCAGACCTGTTCGACGAAGCTGTCCAGAGCGAGGAAGCCGTCTTCGAAAAAGGCTTCACGCTGCTTCTGGCTGAGCGCCTTGGGCTTGCAGGCGAGGATGGCGTCGGGAGTCATTCGGCTCTCCTAGTCTCGAAAGTTTCTCTCTGCTGAGTTGATAATTTAGTCCTGCCAAGCCTTGTCTACCAGCACGTCAATTGCATTACTGCCTTGCGGGCCGCTGCGATGTCGTTGCGCAAAGACTGGCGGCCTGCCCGGCGAGAGCGACCGGTGGCTGCTTGAGGCGCCGACGTGCGATCCACGATGGTGTCACCACCTCGCGCTGTCAAACGGAGACCGCCTTGCAGAGATGTCTATAATCGTCGCTCGCCAGCGGTCCGCTACCGCTGGCGCTGATCCAGCGGCAGAACTGCAGCATGTTGACGTCGGTGTCGCACGCACGTACCGCGAGAAAAAGATTCCAGAATGCTGTTCCTCCCATGGCGACGCCTCGTGTGGTCAGGACTCTCCTGAATGTTCCCTTACTTAAGCCTGTTTGCTATAGTGTTGGTGCTTTCGTGTGCGTTTGCCAGCATGTGCGCCAAGGGAGATAGATGAATCAGAATAGCTTGATCGAGCAGTTGGAGAGTCTACAGGTTGAGCATGAGGTTCTGGACCGAGAGATCACCGAATTGACTGCTGGTGGGGTGTATGATGACATCCGCATAAGCCGCCTTAAAAAGCGGAAATTGGCGCTGAAGGATCAGATGGGCCGTTTGCGAGACGACTTGGTTCCCGACATTATTGCCTAGGCGTTGCGACACCCCGCAGCACACCCGACATAGTTTTGAGGATCGGCAGTCATGAGCGAATCGACGCCGCGCGTCGGCATCATCATGGGTTCCCAATCGGATTGGGAGACGGTACGGCACGCTGCCGAAATTTTAGAAAAGCTCAGTGTCGCACATGAGACGTGCATCGTCTCGGCCCACCGCACGCCCGACCGTCTCTATGCCTATGCCAAAGAGGCGCGCGGGCGCGGCCTGCGGGTAATCATTGCCGGTGCCGGCGGGGCGGCGCATCTGCCTGGTATGTGTGCGGCCATGACGCCGCTGCCTGTGATCGGTGTGCCCGTGCAAAGCAGAGCCCTGAACGGTCTCGACAGCCTGCTGTCCATTGTGCAGATGCCGGCGGGCGTGCCTGTGGCAACAGTGGCGATTGGGCGCGCCGGGGCGGTCAACGCTGGCCTTCTCGCAGTGTCCATCGTCGCGCTCGACGATGCTACCGTCGCCGAGGCCCTTGATGCTTGGCGCGCGGCGCAGACAGAGGCAGTTGCCAAAGAACCCAGCGGTTCATGACCCAGGCCATCGCTCCCGGCGCGACCGTCGGCATACTCGGCGGCGGTCAACTGGGGCGCATGATCGCGCTTGCTGCTGCGCGGCTCGGTTATCGCTGCCACGTCTACTGCCCGGAGCAGAATTCTCCCGCCAGTCAGGTTTGTGCGGCGGCGACCGTCGCGGCCTATGACGACTCGGCGGCGCTTGCGCGATTCGCGGCTGCGGTGGATGTGGTGACGCTGGAGTTTGAAAACCTGCCTCTTGTCGCTGTCGAGACGCTCTCCAAACAGGTGCCGGTGCGGCCGGGCGCGCGGGTGTTGGAAGTGACCCAAGACCGTCTGGCCGAGAAGACCTTCCTCAACGGTATCGGCGTGCCGACCACCGGGTTTCGTCGCGCCGAGGGACCCGAGGACGTGGTTGCCGCGGTGGCGGCACTGGGTGTGCCCTGTGTGCTCAAAACCAACCGCATGGGCTATGACGGCAAGGGACAGGTGCGGATCGACGATGCGGCGCTGGCCGCCGCGGCCTGGCACGACATGGGCGGACCGCTCGGCATCGTAGAGGCGTTTGTTAACTTCGAGCGCGAGATATCGGTCATTGTGGCGCGCGGCGTGGATGGCGCCGTGGTGCCCTATTGCGCAGTTGAGAACAGCCACGCCAATCACATTCTCGATGTCACTACCGCACCGGCATCAATCGCAGATTCCGTGGCACGGGACGCCAACCAATGTGCGATCCATATTTCTGAGGCGTTGGAGGTTATCGGACTGGTGGCCGCGGAAATGTTCGTCACGCCCGGCGGTGGAGTGCTTGTCAACGAGATCGCGCCACGGCCGCATAATTCTGGGCACTGGACAATAGATGCATGCCTAACCAGTCAGTTCGAGCAGGTGGTGAGAGCCGTTTGCGGTCTACCGCTCGGTTCGCCCGAGCGCCTCGCCGATGCGGAGATGAAAAACTTGCTTGGCGATGCCGTACATGGCTGGTCCGAAATTTTTGCCGATCCCGATGTCAAGCTGCATCTCTACGGCAAAACCCAGACTCGCGAAGGCCGCAAGATGGGTCATATGACTCGTCTCAAGTCTCTGTCCTCGTGATGCGATCGAGATAGGATGCCGCTAGGTCGCCGCTACGTTTTCTGTCATGTAACAGTAGGCAGAGTTTTACGAGGTCGACGAAGCCGTAGGCGAGCAGCTTATGCAATACGAAGTCTTGTCGACGAAGCGCCTAATAGATTTTCGTGAACAGCGGTTGACCACTCGCAGAGTGGAACAAACTCGACCACTGTCTCAACGACCACGGCATGCGATGGCGGTTCCATGGTATTTTCGATGATCACCAACTCGGCGCCCTGCATATCGAGCTTGAGAACATCGGTGCCCGCGGCTTCTGCGATCTCATCGGGGCGGTAGCCCTCGATGAGTAAGGCACTGACATCGACAACCTTTATGTTGATTGGGCAGCGCTGCGTCGACGAGCTTGCGGAAACGGAACGCGCCCTCAGGTCTGCCAATCTCGCACGGCTCTCGGGCCGTGCCGGGCAAGTGCGGCAGCAATGGGCACCGTGGCCTTGGCAATCACGCTGTCGAGCTGGTTGCGCGTTTTCTGGATACGCATGACATCGCTGATGCGGCGATGGAGAAAGGCCCAGGTGGCGGCTTGGTTCGGCGTGTCGTCGTCAAGCCAATGGAGCAGCGCAGCACCGTAGACGACGGCAAGCAGCGCCCGCTTAGTGTAGTAGTTGAAGTCTGTCGCACTGTCGCCCGCCACGCGCCACATGGCATCGACCGTGTGCGCCACGTTGGCCGGCAAGGCCAAGGCATAGGCGGGCGTCATCTGCAAGGCGAGTGCTCGGCGCACCGCCTCGCGGTGCGGTGTCGCCTGTTCAAGGCGCACGCGCACGGCGGTGGCGATGCGTTGACGGACCGGCATTGCTTCGAGGTCGATTTCGGCCAGGGCTTCGAGCATGCGCCGGTCTGCCTCGGCCAGGAAGAACGACAGCACGCCGCGGAGGCCACCGGGAAAGGCGCGCCCGGCGGTCTCGGGAGCCTTACCTAGGTCACCGGCTGCCGTCTCCACGGTTGACCAGGTCCAGCCGTCGAATGGTACCCGCGCCAGGGTGGCGGCGAGCAGGCTGCGGGCGAGAGGGGCTAACTCAGGCGACATCACGGTCCTCCGGTGGTTTGGCGACGGGGCTCTGCAGAAGCGGGTTGTTGCGGATTTCCGAGACATAATGGAGACTGGTCAGATTGGGCATGCGCATGGGGTAGAGAATGCCGTCCAGATGGTCGCATTCGTGCTGCACGATGCGGGCGCGGAGGCCATCTATCTCGCGCTCGACCGGCGCACCGTCAAGCCCCAACCCGCGATAGCGGATGCGGGCTAGTCGCGGCACGGCGCCGCGCAGGTAGGGCACCGAGAGACAGCCCTCCCAGTCGATCGCGATCTCCTCGCTGGCGGGTTCAATCACCGGATTGATCAACACCGTCGGCGGTACGTCCGGTGTCGAATTCTCATCGGTTGTGCGCGTGCCGGGCACTTCGAATATCACCACGCGTAGGCCGACATGGACCTGGGGCGCGGCTAGACCGACACCGCCGGAATCGGTGAGCGTCGCGCGCATATTGGCGACTAGGCAGGCGATCTCCGCGCTGCCAGGCTCCGCGACCTCTGCGGCGCGCTGCTGTAGGATCGGGTGGCCCATGCGGGCAATCTTGAGTATTGCCATGACTGCTAATATGGGCAGACGAGCCGACGTGGTAAAGTATGACGAAAGGGATTGTGGCGATGATTGCGGTGATCTTTGAGTTCACGGTGCGTGAGGGGCGCAAGGACGACTACTTCGACTGGGTTGGAAAGCTGCGTGAGGAAGTGTTGGCGGCTGACGGCTTCCTCTCGATCGAGCGCTTCGAGAGCCTGACGGCGCCGGACAGCTTCGTGTCGCTGTCGTTTTGGCGCGATGCCGAGGCCGTGCGCGCCTGGCGCGAGAATCCCAAACACGGCCAGGCCCAGGCGGCGGGGCGCGAGGGTATTTTCGACAGCTTCCGCCTGAAGACGGCGGAGGTGATGCGCGAGATCACGCTCGATGCTGCCGGTAACCGTGCGGAGCGGGACCTCAGCGGCGGCTAAGCATTTGCTTCACAAGGCGCATATGCTGTGTTAAGAGGCGCGATCTGCTGGTCATTGGGACCAGCGGCCTTAATTTCTGGGAGCATTTGAACACTTGCAAGTAATTGTCCGTGACAATAACGTCGACCAGGCTCTGCGTGCGCTCAAGAAGAAGATGCAGCGCGAGGGAATCTTCCGCGAGATGAAAATGCGCCGCGCTTACGAGAAACCCTCGGAGAAGCGGGCCAGAGAGAAGGCGGAAGCGATCAGACGGGCTCGCAAGCTGGCGCGCAAGCGTATGCAGCGCGACGACTAGACCGACGTTACGAGATGTGACCGCAACGGACCGTCGCCCGTCGGGCGGCGGTCCGTTGCCGTTTAGGGGAGGGAAAGATGGCTAATCGCTTGGAAGACAAGGTCGCGATCGTCACTGGTGCGGGCTCGATCGGGCCCGGCTGGGGAAACGGCAAAGCAACCGCAGTGAGCTTTGCGCGCGAGGGCGCCAAGGTCTTCGCCGTCGACATCAACCCGGAGGCAGTCGAGAAGACCGCCGGCATCATCGGCGACGACGGCGGCGAATGCACCGTGCATAAGACGGATGTCTCGTCCAATGTCGACGTGGTGGAGATGGTTGAGGCCTGTCTCACCAAATACGGCCGTATTGACGTACTGCACAACAATGTTGGCATCGTCGAGCCCGGTGGGCCTGAGGAGATTGGCGAGAACGCCTGGGACCGGCTGATCGACATCAACGTCAAGAGCATGTACCTGACTTGTCGCCACGCCCTGCCACACATGGTGGCACAAGGCGGTGGCAGTATCATCAACATCTCCTCTATCGCCTCGTTCTATGCACTCGGCTACCCCTGCGTCTCGTACTCGGCGTCGAAAGGGGCGATCAATGCGATGACCCGCAACATCGCCACGCAATATGCGGCTAAGCGGGTGCGTTGCAACGCCATCCTACCCGGCCTCATGGATACGCCGCTGATCCGCGACGCGGTCTCAGCGGCCTACGATGACATCGATGCCATGCTCAAGAAACGCGATGCCCAATGCCCCATGGGCTTTATGGGCAACGCCTGGGACGTTGCCAACGCTGCGGTCTTCCTGGCCTCCGACGAATCCCGTTACGTCACCGGCATTGAGCTGCTGGTAGACGGTGGTATCACGCTCACCATGACGCCGATGGCAGTATGAAGGGTGAGGTTTATCGCGGAGATCACACTGCAACCGTTGGTCGCTAACCGGCATGACCCACTCATACCGTAAGAAATTCTCGTTCGAATTTGACGAGCGGATCAGTTGCATCTCTTAAGGATACAACCCGCATACTGGATTTTCGCAGCCGATAGTGGCGCTGTTGCCATGTGCCTCCGGAAATGATGCCCTGCGCGATGGCCTCGGGTCGCGCATAGCGATACCAAGCGTCATATTTTACAATGGTGCGAACGAGTGCGTGCGGGGAACGGTTGCGGGCTCTCGCAGCCGTTCGTGCGAGCACAAGAGGGGATGGTATTCGAGATGGATCTTGGACTCGCCGGCCGTTCGGTACTGATTACTGGGAGCTCGAAAGGCATCGGGCTTGCCTGCGCCCACGGCTTCGCTGCCGAAGGCTGCGACGTGCATCTGGTGGCGCGAACCGCGGCCGATCTGGAGCGCGTCCGCACGGACATCGCCGGGCGCTACCAGGTTCAGGTCGCAACCTCGACGCTGGATCTCAGCGACAGTGCCAATGTGAGCCGGCTGCTAGAAGCCGCGGGTGACGTCGACATTCTCGTCAACAACGCGGGTGCCATTCCCGCCGGCTCCATCGACGACGTGGACGAGCAGCGCTGGCGCGAGGCCTGGGATCTCAAAGTCTACGGTTACATCAACGTGACCCGCGCGTTTCTAGCACGCATGACAGCGCAAGGCAGCGGCGTGATCATCAACGACATTGGCACTGGCGGCGAGAAGCTCGACTACAACTACATTGCGGGCGCCGCTGGTAATGCCTCGCTAATGGCGTTCACCCGCGCCATCGGCAGCCGTTCGATCTATGCCGGTGTGCGCGTCGTCGGCGTCAATCCGGGACCGGTGGAGACCGATCGTATCCAGACGCTGATGCGTCAGAAGGCGGTCGCGGAGTTTGGCGACGAAAGCCGGGCGGCCGCGTATTACGCCAACTGGCCGATGGAGCGGTTCGCGAGGCCGGATGAGGTTGCCGACCTGATTGTCTTCTTGGCATCGGACCGCGCGAGCTACATTTCCGGAACCGTGGTCACTATCGATGGCGGCATGGTCAACAACAACTCGATGCTCTGACCTGACGACCCTGAAATTACCCGCGTCCGATGAACGGCATCTTGGTAGCCATCACGGTCATGAACTGGACATTGGCGTCGAGTGGCAGGGAGGCCATGTAGACCACGGCGCTCGCCACGTGCGCCACGTCCATGCGCGGCTCCGGCCTGATCCCGCCGTCGGCCTGGGCCACGCCGCTCGCCATTCGCGCCGTCATCTCGCTCGCTGCATTGCCGATGTCGATCTGGCAGCAGGCGATGTCATGCGCCCGGCCATCAAGCGAGGTTGACCGGGTGAGGCCGGTAATGGCGTGCTTGGTCGCCGTATAGGGCGCCGAGTTGGGCCGCGGCACGTGGGCCGAGATTGAGCCATTATTGATGATGCGTCCGCCCATCGGTTCTTGCGATTTCATCTGCCGAAAAGCCGCGCGGGTACAATAGAAGGCGCCGTTGAGGTTGGCATCGACCACGCTCAGCCATTGTTCAGGCGTCAACTCGTCCATGGGCACGGGCGGTGCGCCCGTGCCGGCATTGTTGAATAGAAGGTCTACGCGTCCGAACGCCTCCACTGCCTTAGCAAACAGAGCGTCGACAGCGTCCGCATCACCAACATCCGTCGGCACCGCGACGGCACGCGCGCCAGCGGCCTCTACTTCCGTTGCCGCAACCTGCAACGGCAGGGCACGGCGTCCTGCCAACGCCACCGCATAACCTTTACCCGCTAGCGCCACGGCGCAGGCCTTGCCGATCCCACTGCCGGCTCCCGTTACGATCGCGACCTTGCCAGTGTCAGCCATGCTTATCCTCCTTACATCCTGTTCCGCGCAGCGATGCCGTCGTCCACGCTATAGATCGTGCCCGTATATCATGCCCGTCGGATCGGCTGAGCGTTCAGAGGCAATAAATTGAGGAGGCCCGCGACCCTTGCTCGGCGTGGCCGTCCGTACCCTCATCCGGTTCCGGTCACTCCTGACTTTGCCCGGTATCAGGTCTCGACAATAACGCCGGGGTTCATGACGCCGTGGGGGTCGAGGGCCTGTTTAGCAACACGCAACACGTCGCCAAACAGTGGCGGTCTCTGTTTCAGGTACCACGGCATGTGCAGCCGGCCGATCGCATGGTGGTGGGTGATGCTGCCGCCGCTTTCGGTCATGGCGTCGTATGCAGCTGTCTTGATGGCCATAGCCTGTTCGACCATACGCGCCTTGTCGCACAGGAAATGATAGGTGAAATAGGGTGCCGGGCCGTCCGGGTAGAGGTGGGTGATGCGGCATGTGACTGTGCCGTCGCGGCCTGTAACCTCGCGGATCGCTTGTGCCGTGCGAGCTTTTACCGTTTCGTGCAGATCGTGAAATCCGCTCCATGGGATTGATGTCTCGCAGGTCTCACGACCGATGCCGCGTGAGGTTTTTACTTCTCTGTAAAACGGTTCGCGCACGAAAGCTTGGCGCCAGCGGGCGGCTGCCGATGCCGAACTATCAACAGCTGCCTTGATCATCTCGCCACCATGGTCAAGGCAGGCCTGCCTGGCGATATCGAGCCAAGGGTCAACTGGGTGATGTGCCGATTCAAAGCCGAGCACCAGGATCGCTTTGGTGCTGTCGTAGGCCCCGCTCAGCCCCGCCTCGCGCGGGTCAATGAGACGGCAGTTGGCGGGATTGAGGCCGGCCTGTGCGACCTCGCGTATCGCCTCAATGCCATCATAGAAGCCGGCGAAAGCGAACGTCGCTCCGCTACGGTAGATCGGCCGGGACGGCAGTCTCAGCCAAGCCTCGGTAATGATGCCCATGGCACCTTCGGAGCCGATGGCGAAGCGGTCTGGGCTGGGGCCGGCACCCGAGGCCGGCAGGCGTCGAGATTGCCAGTCACCGCTGGGGGTAACCATGCGCACGCTCTCAACGAAATCATCGATGTGGGTGGTGCCTGTGGCATAATGTCCTGCGGCGCGGGTGGCGATCCAGCCGCCCAGGCTGGAATAGGGATAGGCCTGCATGAAGAAGCGCAGCGACAGGCCGTGCGGCTTGAGCTGGGCGTCGAGGTCGGGACCGAACACGCCCGCTTGCACCCGCGCCGCCCGCGACGTGGTGTCAGCCTCCAATACTCGGTTCATGTGGGACATGTCGATGCTGACGGTGCTCTCGAAGTGCTCGCCGACCACCGGATTTATGCCGTATACGGCACTGGAGCCGCCGCCGAACGGTATTGCCGCTTGTTCGGCGCCGCCGCACCAGTCGAGCACGGCGGCAACCTCGGCCTCGTTGCGAGGATAGACTACCGCGTCCGGTGCATCTGCGAAGTCGCGGGCGAAACAGCGCGCGCTTTCCATGAAAGACTTGCCATAGGTGTGCAGCGCGCGATGGTAGGGGTCGGTGTGGCAGATTGGCTGAAGGCTTGGCGGCACGGCACCGATGCGTGGCGGCTCGAGGCTGATCTCATCCAGGGTTGGCGGCGGTGTCGCCTCGAAGCTATCGGCGCCCAAGGCGTCTCCCCAGACCCGCTCGATCGTGTGGGCTTCTTCGGCTGTCGCACCTTCGTCTTCGCCGCCCCAGGCGTAGAATTTCCGCCGCTTGCGCCAGTTTTCCTGCATAGCTGCGCCCCTTGTCGGAATGCTATTATAGGCCGTGTCTTGCCGCGACACCGCCGTCGATGCTGTAGATAACGCCCGTCGTATAGGCTGCCCGCTCGGAGGCGAGGAAGGTCACCAGGTTTGCGACTTCCTCGGGTTTGGCGGCGCGGCCGGCGGGTAGATTGGTGGTGAGGTCGCGCCAGCGTGACTTGTCGCCGAACTCTGTCTCGGCGCGCTGCTCCATCAGCGTCACCATGCGTCCGGTCTCGACGAGGCCCGGATTGATACCGACCACACGCACGCCGTCGTCAAGACTGGTCGAGCCGAGCGCGCGCGTAAACGCCATGAGGCCTGCATTGCCTGTCGAGCCCGCGATATATCCCGCGTTGAAGGCCTCGCCGGCAAGCCCGATTACATTCACGATCACCCCCTGACCGCGCGAGGCCATGCGCGCATGGAAGATGCGGCAGAGATTGATATAGCCGAAAACCTTGAGATCCCAGGCCTCGCGCCAGCGACCCTCGTCGATACTTGCCACTGTGCCGCCGGGAATGGCGCCGGCATTATTGACTAGAATATCAATGTCTGGGCAACGACCGGAGAGCTCCTGCTGCGCCTCGCTGTCGGAAAGGTCGAGGGCGTGGGTCTCTATCGAGACCTGGTGGTTGCGCAGGATCTTATCCTTGGTTTCCGCCAATGCTTCTTTGCCGCGGGCGGCTAGGTGAAGGTGTGCGCCTTCGGCGGCAAGCGATTCCGCACAAGCCCGGCCGATACCCTTGGAGCCACCGGTAATCAGGGCCGTGCGTCCCGCCAGTTCCAGTTCCATTTTGCTCCCTCTCTTATGAAGCCGGGACGGGCTTGCTAACCACGCCGCCCCGTATCATGCGCTCAATCTCGTCCTCGCCATAACCGGCCTCGGCTAGCACCTGGCGCGCATGCTCGCTGAGCCGCGGCGGCGGTCTGCCGGCGCTGCCGGGTGTGCGAGACATCTTGATCGGCGTGGCGATACCGCGATAGCTACCGCGTTCGACCAGCATGTCGCGGGCTTCCACCTGTGCGTGGGAGAGCACCTGCGGAATGTCGAGCACCGGGCCGGCAGGAATGTTCTGTGATAAAAGGTGCTCGCAAAGCTTCATGCCATCGGTTTTGGCCAGCAGGGGCTCCAGCGTCGCGCGCAGGGCATCACGGTTGACCACGCGGTCGGAATTGCTGCGAAAACGCGTATCCTCGGCCAGCTCCGGCGCACCCAACTCTTCGGCAAAGCGAACGAACTGCTTGTCGTTGCCGATGGCCGCGAAGACCATGGCGGTGCGCGTCGCGAACATGTCGTAGGGCGCGATATTGGGGTGGGCGTTGCCTGTGCGTGCCGGTGGCACGCCGCTCATCAGATAGTTGGCGCCGTGCGGGTGCAGAAGGCTGACTGAGCATTCCAGGAGCGACACCTCGACCTTCTGACCTAGCCCCGACCTCTCGCGCTCCTGCAGGGCCATCAATAAGGCGATGGCGGTGTAAAGTCCGGTCGCCAGGTCCGAAATCGGCACACCCATGCGGACCGGTGGTCCGTCGGCGGTGCCGTTAATGCTGGCGAGACCGCTCATCACCTGCGCCACCGCATCGAATCCCGGCATGCCAGCCATCGGCCCGTCGGTGCCGTAACCGGTGATCTGGGCGTAGATCAAGCGCGGGAAGCGCTTGCGCAGGCACTGCTCGTAGCCGAGACCCCAGCGTTCCATCTGCCCGGCTTTGAAGTTCTCGATTAGCACGTCGGCGTCTTCGAGCAGACGGAATAGCACGGCGTGTCCGTCCTTGCCGCGCAAGTTGAGCGCCAGGCTCTCCTTGTTGCGATTGACACCCGAGAAATAGGCGCTCTGGCCGTCCTTAAAAGGCGGACCCCAGCTACGCGTGCCGTCGCCGTCTGGCGGCTCGACCTTGATAACCTCGGCGCCGTGGTCGCCGAGCATCTGGGTGCAGAACGGTCCTGCCAGAATGCGCGAAAGATCGACGATCTTGAGCCCGGCTAATGCGCCAAAAGGCTGCGGTGTCTCCGCGTCCACTAGCTCACCAGACGGTGCTTGGCGCCACTTGCTTCTGTGATGCGCACCTCGATTCCGGGTAAGGCAGCGACCGCACGCTCAGTCACCGCCCGCGGCGAGACGAAAAGCCCCGTCGACAGTGCATCGGCCGTGGTGGCGTCGCCGGCCAGCACGCTGACTGAGGCGTGGTGGTTGGCGCTCTTGCCGCTTGTCGGCGAGAACAAGTGATGATGCCGCGTATCACTGCCGAACATGGTGCCGTAGCCGCCGGAAGTAGCGACTGCGCGGTTCTTGACCTCGACAACCTCGTCATAGTTGGCGGGCGAAAAGGGATCGATCAGACCGATGCGCCAGGGTCGGCCTTCCGGGTGGCCGTCGATGGCATAGTTCTCGCCGAGGTCGAGCAGCACATTGGCAACGCCGTCGGCGCGCAGCAGTGCTGCCACCTTGTCCGTGATGTAGCCCTGGGCGATGCCGTTCAGTGTCACTGCCATATCAGGGCGGGTAAAGGCCACGCGGTGGGTCTCAACGGTGATGCCGCGGAAATCAACAAGGGCGCTAGCCTTCTCGACCGCTTTTGCGTCCGGCGCCTTGGTGCTGCTGGGATTGGCGGCGAAATGCTCGGCATAGAGGCGCCAGAGGGGCTGCACGCTGATATCGAAGGCACCGTCCGTGAGCGCAGCGAAGCGCTCGGCCTCGGATAACAGATGTACGGTATCGAGGGCCGGTTCGTCCAGCGCGCCATCGCGATTGAGGCGTGAGATCTCGCTGTCCTCGTGGTGCAGGCTGAACAAGCCCTCTAGACGGCGGATCTCGGCCACGCAGCGCTCGAACATACGCTCTGCCGCCGCCCGATCCGGGTGGGCGAGCGTGATGCGGGCTGACGCGCCCAGCGCGCTGCCTTCCCAGGTTATCAGCGGTACGGCGGCGCGTGCGCCGAGGCTTGGCAGCAGTGGTAGGCCCGCAACGGCGCCCATGATAGTCAGCGCCCGGCGGCGCGAGATACGGGTGGCAGCTTGGCTCATCAAACTCTCCGTCGGCTCTGCGATTCGGTTCTTATAGAGCTTACATAGCCGCGAATCCCGCTTTTGGTCCAGGACCATGGTCAAGCGCCGCTATACTGCGCCCGATTTTTAAGGGAGGGAGAGGCCTATGGCACCGAAAATTCTATTCGTCAGCGAGTTTCCCGATGCTGAAGAGCCGGTTAGGGCGCTGGCGCCCAAGGGCTTCGATTTGGTGCTGGTGCCCGAGGATAGCGCCGAATACCGGGAGACCCTGGGCGAGGCCGAATATCTCGTCGGCTTCGTCGACCGGCTGGTGAACGATGCGTTATTCGCGGCGGCATCCAAGCTCAAGCTGATCCAACTTTTGAGCGCCGGCTACAACCGGGCCGATATCAACGCG
>JASLYQ010000027.1 GCA_030739735.1 Alphaproteobacteria bacterium
TGCGCATGGCCAGGCGTCGCACGGTTTTTAGCGTTGTTTTCGGATCGTCTCTGTCGATTGTGTTCTCGTCGTTCTGCACGCTCTATCCTCGATCGCCGACTAAGGCTAGAAAGGTGTCAGCGTGCGACGGTCCTGGCAAGGCCGTTGCTGTCCGATGGCATTCCCGCCGCGATGGTCACAAATTTCCGAATGTGAGCTACCCTTTTGTCCTATAGCAATGATTGGATGGCCCGGTACAGGCGTGTCTGGAATGCCAAGACCGGATTGTCCGGCTACTACCGCCAGGAAATATTTGCACGCCTCCGCGGCAACTTGCGCCCTGGCCGCACGCTTGAGATCGGCGCCGGACCCGGCTTTTTCGCCGCTGATACGCCGGCCTTGTCAGGCCTCGTGGCAAGCGATCTTGCGGCGGGACCAGACACAGCTGTGGTTTGCGATGCGCACGCGCTGCCCTTCGCCGATGGCAGTATGGCCAACATCGTTGCCGTCGATACTTTGCATCACCTAGCGCGGCCCGGGGTGGTCCTGGCGGAAGCCTCGCGTGTGCTCAGGCCCGGCGGACGCTTGGCGTTGGTTGAGCCCTGGACCGGCCCGCTTGGGCGCTTCGTCTATCGCTATCTGCATCACGAGAACTGTGCCGACGTGCGCGACCCCTGGAATTGGGCAGCGCCGGCCGGTAAGGACCCGATGACCGGCAATGCAACGATCCCCAAGGCCGTGCTGGTCGATCGCCCAGAGCCCATGGCGAAATTCGCGACGGACCTGTCCGTTGCGACGGTGGAGCCGTTCGGCGCTCTGTCCTTCATCATGACGGGCGGCTTTCGCTCCTGGGGCTTTCCCTGGCCCGCGGTTCGCGTCGGCATCGCCCTCGAGCGGCACCTACCAAAGACACTAATGTGGCACCTGGCCCTGCGGGTGCATTTGCTGATTGACAAGGCCGGTGGCTGAGCTCGGCCAACGTGTGCTTTACGCACGCTGTCGGCCTGTTTATTACAGGCGATTAGAGTCCGTGCACACAGCATTACATCGGGAATTGGGAGCAGGTGGTCATGGCAGGTAATGGCAGAAAACTACGCTCGAGCGGGTGGTTCGGCGGACATGACATGCATGGGTTCATTCATCGCTCTTGGATGAAGAATCAGGGCTTTGCGGCTGAGAATTTCGAAGGCAGGCCGGTCATCGGTATCGCCAATTCCGCTTCCGAGGTGACCCCCTGCAATGCCCATCTCGGACGTGTCGCAGAAGCCGTTAAGCGCGGTGTCTGGAAGGCCGGCGGCTTCCCGCTCGAGTTCCCCACCATGTCGCTCGGCGAGACAGTGATGCGGCCGACCACAATGCTGTTCCGCAATCTCATGTCGATGGATGTCGAGGAGAGCTTACGCGCCAACCCCTTCGATGCGGTGGTTCTGCTGTGCGGCTGCGACAAGACCACGCCGGCTCATATCATGGGTGCCTCCAGTGTCGACCTACCGACTATCGTGGTCACCGGTGGACCGATGTTGAACGGCAAATTCCAGGGCAAGGATATCGGCTCTGGTACCGACGTTTGGCGCTTTACCGACGAGCTGCGGGCCGGGCGCATGTCGATCGACGACTATATGGAGGCGGAATCCTGCCTCAGCCGCTCGGCAGGGCATTGCATGACGATGGGTACGGCCTCGACCATGGCCAGCATGGCCGAGGCGCTCGGCCTGCAGCCGCCGGGTGGCGCCGCCATTCCGGCTGTCGACTCGCGGCGCTATGCGCTGGCCGAATATGCTGGCGGTCGGGCTGTGGAAATGGTTGCCGAAGATCTGACAATCTCCAAGATCCTTACTCGCGACGCCTTCGAGAATGCCATCAAGGTCAATGCGGCGATCGGTGGTTCGACCAACGCTATCGTGCACCTGTTGGCTATTGCCGGACGCCTTGGCGTGCAATTGCGGCTCGATGATTTCGACAAGCTAATCCGCGATATTCCCTTTCTGGTCAATCTTCAGCCCTCGGGTGAATACCTGATGGAGGACTTCTATTACGCCGGCGGCCTGCCAGTGGTAATGAAGGAGCTAGGCTCGGTCTTGCACGAGGATGCGCTGACAATAACCGGCAACAGGATAGGCGAGAACGTGCGCAACGCACGCAATTACAACGAGGATGTCATCAAGACGCGCGCCGCGCCTATCAGCAACGAATCGGGCACCGCAATACTGCGTGGTAATCTCTGCCCTGACGGTGCCGTCCTCAAGCAATCGGCGGCGACGCCAGAGCTGATGCAGCATCGCGGCCGCGCCGTGGTCTTCGAGGATATCGACGACCTCAATGCGCGCCTCGATCTGCCCGAGACCGATATTGATGAGACTTGCGTCATGGTGCTGAAGAATGCCGGCCCGCGCGGCTATCCGGGCATGCCGGAGTTGGGCAACTTGCCGCTGCCCAAGCGCGTTCTGGAAAAGGGCATTGAAGACATGGTGCGCATCTCGGACGCGCGCATGAGCGGCACCTGCTTCGGCACCATCGTACTGCACGTGGCCCCAGAATCCGCCATCGGCGGTCCGCTCGGCCTAGTCAAGGATGGCGACATGATCGAGCTCGATGTTGAGAATCGGCGCCTGCATCTCGATGTCTCAGACGAAGAGTTGGCCGCACGCCGCGCCGCCTGGACGGCGCCGGCAGCGCTGGCCGATCGCGGCTACACCAAGCTGTATGTGGATCACGTATTGCAAGCCGACGAGGGCGTTGATTTTGACTTCCTGCGCGGTTCAAGCGGCTCCGGCGTGCCGCGGCAGTCGCACTGAGAGAGCCTGGCATTATGAGCGATCTGACCATTCTCTATCCGGATGTGCTCTCGACCGACGACAATGCGGTCGAGCGGGAACTGTTGCCTGACGTCCATTTTGAGGTTTACGGGGCCCGTGCTGCTAGCGATGTGGATGACGCGGTGTGGGCCAGCGCTCAAGCCATGGTTACCGGTATCGGTATGCCGATCGATGAGCAGGTGTTCGAGAAGGCGACCAATCTCAAGGTCATCTGCCGGCTTGGTGTCGGCTATGACTTGATTGATGTGGCGTTGGCGGGCCGGCGCGGTGTCCGCGTCTGCAACGTGCCCGATTACGGTACTGCCGAGGTTGCTGACCATGCCATGGCGCTGCTGCTCGCTTTCACGCGCGGCGTGGTGTGCTACAGCGAGGCCTTGCGCGACGATCTCGAAAATGGCTGGGACTATCGTCTGTCGCCGCTGCAGGTGCGCATGCGCGACAAGACCATGGGCATTATCGGGCTGGGGCGCATCGGTACGGCCTGTGCCCAGCGTGCCCGCGGCTTTGGCATGGATGTGCTGTTCTACGATCCCTACGTGCCCTATGGCCAGGAGATTGCGCTCGGCTTTACGCGTGCTGAGAGCTTGGCGGAACTGCTGGGTGCGGTCGATTTCACCTCCATCCACACGCCGGCGACCCCCGAGACGGAAAAGCTCATCAATACAGAGGCGGTCGCTGCCATGAAGCCGGGCCTGGTGCTGGTCAACACCGCGCGCGGCAGCATCATCGATCTCGATGCTGCCTATCAGGGCCTGAAGTCGGGCGCTATCGGCGGTCTCGGACTCGATGTTTTCCCTGAGGAGCCTGTCCCGGCCGATCATCCCCTGATACGGGCGTGGCGTGCGCGCGAAGATTGGATTGAGGGCCGCTTTCTGGCCTCACCGCATGCAGCTTTCTACAGCCCGACGTCCTTGCGCGAGCTGCGCGAGAAGGCGGTGATGACCTGTGTGGACTACCTGTGCAACGGCAAGCTCAGAAACTGCGTCAACGCCGAATATCTTCAGGACGGCTAGTGTAGCGCAATTCTAACAGCTCGCTCGCCATGTTCCATAAAGTCAGGCGGCCGGCGAGCGAGAAGTCCGGGAAGATGTTCTAAATGCATCTACGACGGCAAGCGACGTGCGCGCACGGGGCCGAGGTACAGGTGATGCAGGTGTTGCCGCAGGAGCGCCGCCTGGCGGCACGAAATTGAAACGCAAAGTAAGGAGGCACGCATGGCCGAGCGCATCGAATACTTTCTGGCGCATTCCTCGCCTTGGACCTATCTCGCTGGACCGAGGTTTACAGCGCTAGTGGAGCGCAATGGCCTGGCAGTTACCTTCAAGCCTTATGATATCATGCGGGTCTTTCAGCTGAACGGCACCAAGCCGGTTGGCCAGCGGCCGAAACCGGTGCAGGCCAATCGGTTGCGTGAGTTGGGTCGCTGGCGCGCCCTCCTCGATATGACCTTGAATCTGCATCCAGCGCATTTTCCTGTCGATCCGACTCTGGCCGGACGCATAGTGATCGCCGCGCAGGAAGCGGGCACGGTGCAGAACAAGATCATCGCGCTGTCGTTTGCATATCTGCGTGCATGCTGGGCGGAAGAGCGCGATCTGGCGGACGAGAGCACCGTCGTGCAGATTGCCGAATCTGTCGGGCTTGCGGGCGAGGATCTTCTGGCAGCGGCGCAGGGCGATGCGACAAGCACTGTTTTCGAGGCCAATACGGAGGAGGCTATCGCTCAGGATGTTTTCGGCTCGCCAACCTGGATATACAAGGGCGAGCTGTTCTGGGGCCAGGACCGGCTCGACTTTCTCACCCGAATGGTCGAGGACGAGGCTTGAGCGCTCTGGCTCGCGCATTTCTAGTGGGTGTGATGCTGGCGGCAAGCCTGCCGGCACAGGCCGCGCGCGACAGTCTGGTTATTGGCATCACCCAGTTTCCCAGCACGCTGCATCCGCACATAAACTCGATGTTGGCGAAGTCCTACGTACTCAACACCACCATGCGGCCGCTGACCACTTACGACCAGGACTGGACTTTGGTCTGCATGCTCTGCGTTGATCTGCCGACTATCGAGAATGGCATGGCCGAGCGCGAGGAGCTTGAGAACGGCGGCACCGGGGTAGCCGTGACCTACCGTATCCACCCCGACGCCACCTGGGGAGACGGCACGCCGGTCACCTCGGGTGATGCGGTCTTTACCTGGAAAGCGGGACGCAACGAGATGGCGGGCTTTGCCGGCCTCGAAGGCTTTCGCCGCACGCTTTCTGTCGAAGTCATCGACGACAAGACCTTCGTCATGCACGGCGACCGTCTGACCTATACCTACAACGCGGCGAACGGCTTCTACCTGCTGCCCGCCCATCTCGAGGCCGAGCCTTTTGCCGAGCCGGCGGAATACCGCCATCGCACGCTCTACGACACTGACCCGACGAACCCCGGGCTCTATTTCGGGCCTTATCGGGTAAGGGATGTGGTCTCTGGCTCGCATGTGGTGCTGGAGCCGAACCCGACTTGGTACGGGCCGCCACCCGCTTTTAAGCGGGTGGTCATCCGTGTGATAGAGAACACTGCGGCGTTGGAGGCTAACCTGCTGTCGGGTGAGATCGACTATGTGGCGGGCGAGCTTGGCTTCTCGGTGGATCAAGCCATGTCGTTCGAGCGACGCAAGATTGCGGGGTTTGTCGTCGACTACAAGCCGGGCCTGATCTACGAGCACTTGGACGTTAATCTCGACAACCCGATACTGGCCGAGCCGACAGTACGTTTGGCACTAATTATCTCGATTGATAGGCAACTACTCAGCGAGCAACTGTTCGGCGGACATCAGCCTGTGGCCCATTCTAACATCAATCCACTCGATCGCATTTATAGCGAGACGGTGCCCAACCATGCTTACGATCGGGAGCGGGCTGCGGCGCTTCTCGATGAAGCTGGTTGGACCTCTGGCGGCGACGGCGTGCGGCGCAATGCGGCGGGTGAGAAGCTCACCTTTCCCCTCATGACCACGGCCGGCAACAAGTCGCGCGAGCTGGTGCAGCAGGTATTGCAAAGCCAATGGCGTAAGGTCGGCATTGAGGCGGTGATTCGCAACGAACCGGCGCGGGTGTTCTTCGGCGAGACCATGACCAAGCGCGCCAATCCTGGTCTTTCCATGTATGCTTGGCTGAGTGCGCCGGAGGCGGTGCCGCTGTCTACCTTGCGCTCCGACCAAATTCCGCAGGAGAGCAACGGCTGGTCGGGACAAAACTTTCCCGGCTATCGCAGCGACCGTATGAACGAGCTGATCGATGCCATAGAGATTGAGCTCGACCCGGCGGCGCGTCTGCCGATGTGGGCAGAGCTTCAGGCGCTCTACGCTAGCGATCTGCCGGCGCTGCCGCTCTATTTCCGCGCGGAGCCCTATGTACGGCCGATCTGGCTGGAGGGCTTGCGCCCGACCGGACATTTGGTCACTACGACCATGTGGATCGAGGAGTGGCGAGCCGGAGGGGAATAATCTGATGTCCGACCTGCGCGAGGCGGTACTCGGCCCTCTGCCGCCGAATGCGCCGACGCTTGACGTGCGCGATCTCTCGGTCACCTTTCCGACACGGCGCGGGCGGGTGCGGGCGGTAGTGCACGCCTCGTGGCGTATCGCCGAGGGCACCACACTTGGCGTTGTCGGTGAGAGCGGCTGCGGCAAGAGCGTCGCCGCGCTCGCCGTGCTGGGTTTGATTGACCCGCCGGGGCGCATCGATAGTGGTCACATCGCGCTGCGTGGCACCGACCTGCGCCGCCTCTCCGAGGCCACGATGCGGCGCGTGCGCGGCAAGCAGGTGGCTATGATCTTCCAGGAGCCGATGACCGCGCTCAACCCCGTGCTGAGCGTCGGCGAGCAGGTCGCGGAGGTGCTGATTCTGCATGAAAGCCTGCCGCGCGCCGCGGCCTGGCGTAGCGCAGTCGATCTGCTGGATCAGGTCGGCATTCCCCTGCCCATGAAGCGGGCAAGGGAATATCCCCACCATCTCTCGGGTGGTATGCGCCAGCGCGTCATGGTGGCGATGGCGCTTGCCGGCCAGCCCTCCCTGCTGATCGCCGACGAGCCCACCACGGCGCTCGACGTTACCGTGCAGGCACAAATTCTCGAGCTCATGCTGTCGCTGCAGGAGGCGCACGGTATGGCCATCCAGTTCATCAGCCACGATCTCGGCGTGGTCGCGGAGATCGCCGACGAGGTGCTGGTGATGTATGCTGGGCGCGTGGTAGAACGCGCACCCGCCAACCAGCTCTTTTCCGATCCGCGCCATCCTTACACCCAGGGCCTGTTGGAGACGCGCCCGAGCATCGGCGAGCGCCGGGAGCACCTACCAGCGATCCGCGGCAGCGTTCCCGATCCCATCTCCTTGCCCTCGGGCTGTGCCTTTCGCGATCGCTGCCCGCGCGCCACCGGCGCTTGCCTCGACCGGGTGCCGCGGATAGTGAGCGTCGGAGAGGGGCACGACGCGGCCTGCGTCGTGGCCGAGATGCCATGAGCGAGTCGCTGCTCGAGGCCCGCAACCTAGTCAAGCATTTCCGGGTCGCCGGCGAGGGCGTGCTGTGGCGTGAGCGTCTGGCTTTGCACGCTGTCGATGGCGTGGACCTCGCCATCACACGCGGTGAGACCGTCGCCGTGATTGGTGAGAGCGGCTGCGGCAAGACTACGCTTGCACGCGTGCTTGCGGGGCTCTATCCGGCGAGCGCCGGCAGCGTGCAATTTGCTGGGGTTGAGCTTGAGCGGCTTGGTCGGGATGCCATGCGCCGCTTTCGCCGCGCTGTGCAGATGATCTTTCAGGATCCCTTCGCATCGCTCGATCCGCGCATGACGGCTGGCGGCATCATCGGCGAGCCGTTCGCCATTCACAGCCTCGGCAATCGTGGCGAGCGCCGCGATTGGGTCAGCGAGCTGCTTGAGGCCGTCGGGCTGTCGGCGCAGGACCGCGAACGTTTTCCGCATGAATTTTCGGGTGGCCAGCGCCAGCGCATCGGTATCGCTCGCGCGCTGGCGCTGGCACCGGAATTGTTGATCGCCGACGAGCCGGTGTCAGCTCTCGATGTCTCGATCCAGAGCCAAATACTCAACCTGTTGCACGATCTCATCGGCGACCGCGGGCTCGCCATGCTGTTTATCACCCACGACTTGGCGGTAGTCGACTTCATCGCCGACCGGGTGGCGGTGATGTATCTCGGTGTTATCGTGGAGAGCGGCCCGTGTACGTCGGTTCTCGATACCCCGCGCCATCCCTACACTCAGGCCCTGCGTGCTGCCGTGCCCGAGGTGGGGAGGGGCAAGCGCCATCAGGGCACCGCCTTGGCTGGCGAGGTGCCGAGCCCGCTGGCGCCACCGTCGGGCTGTCGTTTCCACACGCGCTGCCCTCTGGCCAGGGATATCTGCCGCAGTGAGGTGCCTCTGCTGAAACCGATCGGTGACAGTGGCCATGCTGTCGCTTGCCATATCACAGCGGACGGCGCATGACCCGCTACGTCGTCGTTCGACTTTTCGAATCGGTTCTGGTGCTGGCTCTGATGTCGTTCGTCATCTATGCTCTGATCGCGCTCATGCCAGGCGATCCTATTGACATAATGGTGCAGTCTAACCCGGATCTAACGCCTGAGGATGCGGCGCGGCTGAAGGCGCTTTACGGCCTCGATAAGCCGATCTTCGAACGTTACTGGAACTGGCTCACCGCTGCGGCAGAGCGCGACTTCGGCTATTCACGTATCCACGGCCGCCCGGTGCTTGAGGTGATGGGGCCGAGGCTCGCCAATACTGGCTTGCTCATGGGCCTCGCGCTCGTGCTGTCGCTGGCGATCGCGCTTCCGGTCGGTATTTATTCTGCGCTCAGGCCCCATTCGGCGAGCGATTACGCAATCAACTTTCTTGCCTTGGCAGGCATCTCGGTGCCGGTCTTTTGGCTGGCGCTAATGCTGGTCGTGGTTTTCGCGGTGATCCTCAATTGGCTGCCGGCCGGCGGTATGGAAACCATCGGCAGCGAAGCGCAAGGCCTTTCCTGGATACTCGACCGGGCACGCTATCTGGTGCTGCCGGTCATCGCCTTGAGCGTGGCCAGCATCGGCGGGCTAACGCGCTATGTGCGCGCCGCAATGATGGAGATAATGCGTCAGGATTATATCCGCACCGCTCGGGCCAAGGGTGCCTCGCCCACTCGCGTGGTGCTGCTCCATGCCCTACGCAACGCCATGATCCCGGTGGTGACGATTCTAGCACTCAGCTTTGGCACGTTGTTCTCCGGCGCGCTGGTTACCGAAGCCATGTTCTCCTATCTCGGCATGGGCAAGCTGATTTACGATTCAATCATAGGCAACGACTACAACATGGCGCTGGTGAGCCTGATGTTCGCCACCGCCATGGTGCTGGTGAGCAATCTATTGGCAGACCTATGCTATGCCTGGCTAGATCCAAGAGTGCACTATTGATGCGTGCACAAAATATTATTATACCGTATTTATCACCAACGCAGCTCATGCTGCTACGTTTTCTGCGCCACCGCGCGGCGGTTGCGAGCGTTCTGGTACTGGTTGCGCTCGGGCTGGTCACGCTAGCAGCCCCTCTGGTCGAGGCGTTCCTGAATGTCGATTCCAACGAGGTAGATCTGCTCAATATCTTCGCTGCGCCCTCTGCGTCAAATCCACTCGGCACCGACGAGCTCGGTCGCGACGAGTTGGTGCGCCTGTTGTATGGCGGGCGCGTCTCGCTCGTCGCGGGTCTGGCGACGGCCTTGATCTCGGCCCTTATTGGCACCGTGATCGGCCTGCTTGCAGGCTATTACGGTGGCCTGCTCGACAGGCTGTTGATGCGGCTCACGGACAGCGTCATCGCGCTACCTCTGCTGCCGCTCCTCATCGTGCTTGCGGCGGTCGATCTTTCGAAGTTCGGCCTGCCGCCTGACCTCGCGACATCGCCAGAGATCAGCCTTTATCGCATCGTCGTCATCATCTCGCTTGTCGGATGGACGACGGTAGCACGGCTGGTACGTGGGGCGGCGCTAACCTTGCGCGAGCGCGACTTCGTGCTGGCTGTGAGGAGCCTGGGAGCGAGTGGGCCACGCATCATGCTGCGGCATATCCTACCCAACGCCATCTCGCCGATCATTGTCGCGACAACGCTGTCGGTCGGCAATATCATTCTACTCGAATCGGTGCTGAGCTTCCTCGGCCTCGGCATTCAGCCGCCGTTTGCGAGCTGGGGAAACATGCTGACTGTGGCTCAGGAGAAAATTTACGAGGCGCCCATGCTCGCGGTCTATCCCGGGCTCTTGATCTTCGCTACGGTGATCGCCTTCAACTTCCTCGGCGATGGGTTGCAGGATGCCCTCGACCCGAGAGCCCATGACCACTGATCGGTAAAAAGGAAAAAATCATGAAACGAGCCCGTGTCGTGCGTTTTGGCGAGCCTGCGGAGGTTGTCTCTCTGTTCGATGTGCCGCTTGGAGAGCCCAAGGCGGGCGAGGCCCAGGTGGCGGTCTTGGCTAGCCCTATCAACCCGGCCGATCTACTGCGCATCCGTGGCGAGTACGGCTACGGGCCGAGCGCGCCGACGCTGCCGTTCTGGGCCGGCATCGAAGGCGTTGGCCGCGTCGAGGCGGTGGGAGAGGATGTCAGCAATGTGCAGGTTGGCGATCTCGTGATGCTGGCACGTGTAAACGGCATCTGGGGAGAGAAGCTCAATGCTGAGGCGGCCGGGCTGGTAACCCTACCGGCCGACGCGGACCCGCTGCAGGCGGCAATGCTGGTGGTCAATCCGCCGACCGCCGAATGCATGCTCAGCGACTTCGTTGACCTCGCGGAAGGCGACTGGGTGATCCAGAACGCGGGCAACTCCGCGGTCGGCCACCACGTTATCCGCCTTGCAGCCACCAAGGGCGTGCGCACCCTCAACGTGGTCCGCCGCGAAGGCTTGGAAGAGGCGTTAACGGACGCCGGGGCCGACGTTGTGCTGGTCGATGGCGACGATCTCGCCCAGCGTGTCGCCGAAGCCACGGACGGCGCCTTGCCCAGGCTCGCCATCGATGCGGTCGGCGGTGACGCCACGGGCCGGCTTGCCGGTTGTCTGGAGAAGAGTGGCACCGTGGTCGTCTATGGTCTACTGAGCGGCGAGGATTCCCGCGTGCCCGTGCCTCTGACGGTGTTCAACGACATCCGCATCCGCGGCTTTCTGCTGCCCCATGCGCTTGGCGCGCGCACGCCAGAAGAGGTGCAGGCGCTCTACGCCCGCCTCAACGGCCTGGTGCTCGCAGGCACCCTCGCAGTGACCGTTGAAGCCATCTACCCTTTGAGCGAGCTGTCCGATGCCCTCAAGCATGCCGAGCGTCCCGGTCGTGGTGGCAAGATTCTAATCAAGCCATAGGGGACTAAAGCATATTACACGAAAGGAGAGAGAAGATGCGCATCATGACATGTCTCATGGCATCGGCGGTCTCATGGGGCGCGATCCAAAGCTACCCCAGCCGTGTCTCCATACAGGGCTACGCCCCGCACGGACGATGCGGGGTCACCAAGTTTTGATTCGGGGTGCGCTCAGAATAGGATAAGCTTGGCGAGGCCGAGAAAGGCGAAAAAGCCGACTACGTCGGTGATGGTGGTGAGGAAAATTCCCGCGCTCAAAGCGGGGTCGACCCCGGCGCGGTACAGGCCGAGTGGGATCAGCATGCCGGCGATGCCCGCGACCCAGAGATTGACGATCATGGCCAGAGCGATCACGGTGCCAAGCACGGTGTCGTCGAAATAGAGGCTGGCGGCGAGCCCCATGATGGCGGCGAAGATGATACCGTTGGTGCCGCCGACTATGCACTCCTTCCACAAGGCGCGGCCGGCATTGGCGGCGGTCAGCTCACGTGTCGCCAACGCGCGCACCGCAACGGTTAGCGTTTGTGTGCCCGCATTACCACCCATTGAGGCGACAATCGGCATGAGGATGGCGAGCGCCACCAGCTGATCTATGGTCTCAGCGAAGATGGCGATGGTGAGTGATGCCAGTACCGCAGTTACTAGGTTGACTAGCAGCCAGATCCAGCGGCGTTGCACTGTGGCGAGCGCGGGCAAGTATAGGTCGCCCTCGGACGTCACGCCGCCCATGCGGTAAATATCCTCCTCCACCTCCTCCTGGATCACGTCGACCACGTCGTCGACGGTGATCTGGCCGAGCAGGCGGCCGTCGGTCGAGACCACTGCAGCGGAGGTGAGATTGTATTGGTCGAAGTGATACGCGATCTCCTCCTGATCCATATCGACGGGGATCAGGCGCGGGGCGCGATCCATGATGTCGTTGATCGATACCGGGCGCTTGTTACGCATGGCGCGGTATAGGGGCACGGTGCCGATCGGCCGGTGCCGTGGATCGACCACGAAGATCTCGTAAAACTCATCCGGCAGCTCGTCCGTGTCGCGCAGCCAGTCGATGACCTGGCCGACGGTCCAGAAGGTGGGAACTGCGACATAATCGCGCTGCATTAGCCGTCCGGCGCTATCCTCGGGATAGGCCAGCGCTGCCTCCAGGCGCTCGCGCCTGGCCTGTGGCATGGCTTCGAGTACCGCCTGCCGCTCGTTTGCCTCAAGGTCCTCGATCAGGTAAGCGGCATCGTCGGTGTCGAGCTCGGCCGCGGCAGTGGCGATCTCTACCGGCTCGATCTCCTCCAGCACCTCGTCGCGCACATGCTCGTCGAGGTCGGCCAGGGCTTCCGGCTCAAGCGCGGGCCCGAGCGCATCGAGCAGCAGCGAGCGGTCGTCGGGCCGCAGGGCCTCGATCAGGTCGGCGATGTCCGCTGCGTGCAGCGGCTTGACCAGTTCGGCCGCCGCGTCCGGGCGCCCGCCCTCGAGAGCGTCGGCGACTTCACGCACGAGATTCGGGTGAATGGCAGGCGTGACGGTGGTAGTGCTTTCGGCTACGGTGATGTTGCTATCAGGGCTCTGTGCCTCGGGCATGGCGCGATTCCCCTGGCTGGTGACCGAGGCCTCGGTCTTTTTGATGACCGGGCGCCCGTATCAAAGAGAAGGTGGTGCGGCCGAGAAGACTCGAACTTCCACGGGGTTGCCCCCACAGCGACCTCAACGCTGCGCGTCTACCAGTTCCGCCACGGCCGCGACGGCTGCGAAGTAGCAAATCCGGCGCCACGGCGCAACATGTGATACAGTCGGGCCATGTCGGCAGTGGAATGGACGATCAGCGAGGCGCCGGTCGCCTACCCAGATGCCGTGGCGGCGATGGAGGCGCGGGTAGCGGCGATCCGTGCTGGCGAGGCCGGCGAGCAGGCTTGGCTCGTGGAGCATCCACCGATCTACACCCGCGGCACGAGCGCGACAGACGACGAACTACTCGCGCCGCTGCGCTTTCCCGTCTTCGATACTGGCCGAGGCGGCCGTTTTACTTATCACGGCCCTGGCCAGCGCGTGGCCTATGTCATGCTGAATCTGCGCGATTCAGGGCGCAAGGCGGACGTGCGCGCCTATGTGCGCCAACTTGAAGGCTGGCTGATCGACACCCTGGCCGATTTCTCTGTCCTCGCTTTCCGCCGCGAGGGCCGCGTCGGTATCTGGGTCGAGACGTCGTGCGGCGAGGCTAAGATCGGTGCGCTGGGCGTGCGAGTGCGCCATTGGGTCACTTTCCATGGCATCTCGCTCAACGTGCAGCCCCAACTCGATCACTATGCTGGTATCATCCCCTGCGGTTTAGATGAATTTGGCGTGACGTCCTTGGTCGACCTTGGTCTGTCCGTCACGATGGCTGATGTGGACATGCGTCTACGGGAAAGATTCGAGCAAAGATTTGGCCATACTATTATGTGAAAAAATTATCGTATCTTACTGATAATTTACAAGAAATATAAAATTAAATCTTATATCAGGATGAAGTACATATCTGTTTCCACGGATGCACCTTCTGTCCCGCTTGTACGATGGCGATGAATGCCGTTTGCCCCAATTACGGCGGTCTAGACGGTCGGCTTCTGTGTGAAGCCGCCTGCGCTGAGGCCTGCGGCGGGTCCGTGCTCAACTAGGTCGACGCGGGCCGTGGGCGGGCCGCCGTGGCAGGCCGCGATCATTTGCTCGACTGCATCAGAAGGCCCTGAAACCAGTGCCTCGACGGTGCCGTCTCTGCGGTTGCGAACCCAGCCAGAAAGCCCGAGCGCCTGCGCCCGATCCACCGTCCATCCACGGAACCAGACGCCTTGGACACGGCCGTGGATGCGCAGGCGTGCCGCCATATGCCCTTCTGCAGCGCTCACGGCAGCCCTTTCCCGCGTATCCACACGATGCGGGTGGTGGTGGTTGCTGGGTGCGAGGTGAGGCAGCCCTTGAGGAGGGTCCAGTCCGTCGGCGAGATAGTCGAGGACATCACCGTTGATTGTCGTGGTGCTGAGAAAATAGCGCTTGCGCCTGACCCTGGCTCTGGCCGACCAGAGGCCGAGGTTCAATAGCGCCAGCAGCAGGTCGATGATTTGGATGCCAAAATAATCCCCGGCGCGTCCGTTTAAGGTGAATGGCAGGATTTGTGAGGTCCTGGGCGGCGGCGGTCGCGCGGCCGGCGCATCGTCTCTCTGGACGCGGCATTAGCATCGCTAATCTCTAACCATAATACGCGAAAGTTGACCGGGTCTCCATATGCATGCGTGCAGTATAGCGCGGCCGCTCGGCCTGGCGTAGGATTGCCCAATGACGAATCACCTGCGCGTTGCCTGTATTCAGACCAGCGCGACGCCGGATATGACGGCGACGATCGAAGCGGCTTGTGCGGCAATCCGCAAAGCTGCTCAGGAAGAGGCGCGCCTTGTCTTACTGCCCGAGAATGCACCACTGATGGCCGGGGCGGGCGAGACGCGCGAGCAGGCAGGCAAGTCCGGCGCCCATCCGGCCCGCGCCGCCTTTGCCGCGGTGGCGCGGGAGACCGGTGTCTGGCTGCTTGTCGGTAGCGTTAGCGAGCGCAAAGGGGGCAAGCTCGCCAACCGTTCCCTGCTTTTCGACGATGCTGGGGAGGTAGTCGCAGAATATGACAAGATCCATATGTTTGATGTCAACCTGGGGGCTGAAAGCTACCGTGAATCCGATAATTTTACCCATGGTGAACGCGCCGTGCTGGCGGAGACGCCCTGGGGTGGGCTTGGCATAACCGTCTGCTACGACCTGCGTTTTCCCGCCCTCTATCGCGCCCTGGCACAGGCTGGTGCCGGTATGCTAGCGATCCCGTCCGCCTTCACTGTGCCCACGGGGCGGGCCCACTGGCACGTGCTGCTGCGTGCCCGCGCCATTGAGACCGGTTGCTTTGTTTTCGCGCCGGCTCAATGCGGCACCCACTATGGCCGCCGGCGCACCTACGGCCACAGCCTGATCGTCGACCCCTGGGGGGAGGTGCTGGCCGAAGGTGGTGAAACTCCGGGTGTCATTGCCGCTAACATTGATCTCGGTGCTGTCGCGGAGGCTCGTGTTAAAGTGCCGAGCCTGCGCCATGACCGACCATTTGCGCTGCCGGCCCGGCTCGCCGCAGAATAGGGCAGCGCTATTCGCCAACCGAGAAATCTATTGCACTTGACAACGTGCGGCCGGCAAGGTCGTCGGTAGAGACAATATGACTAATATTAAGATGACTATGGTTTATGGAGCCCGTTATTGTTTTCATTCTCGAGCTCGATGACATGATTGCGGTGCTGGTGAAAAACAAAGTTACCACCACAGAGGATCTGCCGAAGCTATTACTCGGAAAATATGCTGCGTACCATAAGCTGTACTTTTAAATTCAAGGCATCACAGAGCTAGCAAAAGATGTCGATGACGATAAGGACGATGCCTAAGGTAGGCTCAACCGTGGCGGACGAAGTCCTGTGGGGTGTTGGCGAAGATACCGTGCGAGCACCGAAGGTTTTGGCACATCAGGCGAGCATCGTGGGCGCTCTAACGGTCGAGAGCCTCCTGAACGAAATTGCGCTCGTTTAACAGGGTCTTGGCGCCGACCATGGCGTAATTGTATTCCTCGACAGTGGGCTCGATATCCTAAGCTGCGACGACCGATACGCAGATGGTGCGTCCATTCGTAGTCGGTGCGCGCTAGGCAGCCGACCTGCAGGATGGCCAGTTCGCGCAGGCGTCCGTTGAGGCGTGAGGTGTTGCGGATGAACATGCCAAACCCCATGAAGGCGCGTGCGGCCTCGGGACTGTGGGTGGGCGCGCGCATGAGGTTGATGTCGCGGTCGAGAATGTCCTCGTGCTCGGGCGCCAGGTCGTCTAAGCCCAAGAGGGTATGCGTGCTTTGCTATGTTGCTTCATGCTCTTATCGCGCCTAGAACGCAACCATATTGTATTGACCGAAGGGAGCCACGTCATGGACTTCGCCGACCTCACCAAGCACTTTTGCGATGCCGCGTGCACCGGTGGCGCGGAGCTTGCCGTGCTGTTTACCGAAGACGGCATTTATCACGATGGCTTTTACGGCGATTTCCAAGGTCGCGAAGCCATCGCCGATATGATCGACGCACACTTCCACGGCGACGCAGAAGACCTGGTGTGGCAGATGATTGAGCCGACGTGTTCCGGCGACCGCGGCTACGCGCGTTATCTCTTCGGCTATACCTCTCGCATTCCCGGCTGTGAGGGTAGGCGTGTAGTCTTTGAGGGCATGAGCCGCTTTCACTTGCGCAACGGGCTCGTGGCCCACTACACGGAAATCTTCGATCCCGGCATCGGTATGGCGCAGCTCGGCTTCCCGCCGGAGCGCATCGGCAAACGCGCGCGGAAAAGCGGTGCGGTGTTGCGGGCGCGCGACGAAATGGCACCCTTCCTTGCCGGTGCGCCGGTGGTGATGCCGCAGTAACGCCGGTGCAAGCCGTCGCCGCTGAGGCCTTCTCAGATTTGGAACTTTCCTTGTGCGAGCCGGTTTCGCCAAGAAAATTCGCGCGCCCCACAGTCTTTACGTGGTAACTGAGGTGCGACGTCATTAGCCATTGTCTGGCGCATATTGTGGTAGGGGTTTAAAGTCATTTCATAAAGAGTCGCCGGCATGAATCCATCGCGATTGGCTAAGATATGTGCCGGCGGCTATGGTCCCGGACTTCGTAAAACTGTGGCAAAGGCCTGTTATGATCGATCTGTATACGTGGAGCACTCCCAACGGCCGCAAGATCTCCATCATGCTTGAGGAAATCGGGTTGCCTTACGAGGTCCATGCTATCGATATCGGTAAGGATGAGCAGTTCGATCCGGAATTCCTCGAGATCAGCCCGAACAACAAGATCCCGGCCATTGTCGACCATGACAACGGCATGAAGCTGATGGAATCGGGCGCCATCCTCATTTACCTAGCGGAGAAGGTTGCAAGCCCGCTCTGGCCGACGGCTATGGAGCAGCGCTTCGATGTGTTGCAATGGTTGATGATACAGATGGGTTCAGTCGGGCCGTTCCTCGGCCAGACCCACCATTTTGTAAAGTTTAATCCCGGGAAGTCTCCCTATGCCGAGGAGCGCTACAGCAAGGAGAGCGCGCGCATATATGCTGTGCTCGACCGTCAACTCGGCAAGCACCAATTTCTGGCGGGCGAGTTGTCGATCGCCGATATCGCCACGTGGCCCTGGATTTCGCGTTTCGAATGGCAGGAAATGGATCTTGCCGCCTACACGAATCTGGCACGGTGGTACACCGAGATTGCTGATCGCCCGGCTATCCTGCATGGGTATGACGTGCCTGCGCGCGGCTTGTCTATTCCCATGCCGTAAGTCGCATAGTCGGCTACTTGACAGGTGAGGGCGATATGTGGGTGGGCACAGGTTTGGTATGAGATCTCGCCGCCGCCATCTTCGCCGCTTATAGCATGAGCGGGCTTCCCGTGCGAGCGTCGGGTCGGCGTGACTTGGCGACATGGGCCTTGTTGTCCATGCGTTTACCGTAATCGGGATCCGTGTTTTGGGCGTTTTAGGTCGACTAGACCGAGGTGGTCCTTAAGAAGTTTCACGTACTCCGCTTGCAGCTTTACTCTTAATAGATGTTGAACACCGCCGATTTGTTGCTGCCGTTCGAGAGGTGGTCGTTGAAGCTGAGACCCATGCGCATAAACTTTGGCACTCTCGTCTGCATGCTGGCGCGCGCCGCTTCTCCGCTGAACTCAATGCAGCGCTTGGGCGCCCAGACGCCGAAGACCAGGTGTCCTATCTCCTCTTTGTGTAAGCCGACATTGACCTTGGTCCGGTTGGGGTTGTCTGGATGCGAGCCCAGTTCTTGGAGGCGGGCATCGACATCGATACAGGGACAGGCAAGCAGGTTTCATGCACTGTAGGCGCGGCCGAAATTCTCCATCACCTTCTTTGACAGTCGTAAAACCTCCTCGGGCTGTGGTGCGAAGCACATGTTCTTGGCCGCTGGCTGGCCGCCGGTATATTCTGGAAGGTCATCAGGTTGATCAGCGCTGTTCGATAGCAGTCTGGCAGGGTATCGCTGGCACCATAGGTCCACATGCCTCACCCTCTTTAAAAAGAGGCTATATGATACGTTTTTAGTAATAAGTTAAAAAAATGTATCATAATGACTTGCGTTGGTGTCGTGGCCGTTATCGAGATGACCCGTGCCGCCTGTCGTGCTATGCAGATTTACCGAGAACCTCATGCACATCTCCATCGCCGCCATGCCCAAGAGCTCCATAGAACAAGAGGCTCGCGATCTACCCAATCTGATCGCCCCCAAGGCGACGTCGCTTATCGTCACGGTGTTCGGGGATTCACTCGCTCCCCATGGCGGGCATGTCTGGCTTGGCAGCCTGATCGAACTCATGGCACCGCTCGGGCTTAGCGAACGCTTGGTTCGTACAGCTACTAATCGTCTGACCAATTCGGGCTGGCTGGAGCGTCTTACCAAGGGTCGGCGCAGCTATTTTGGTCTCAGCGAGACCGGGCGCATGCGATTCGAGCAAGCGACCCGTCGCATTTATGCGGAGACTCTGCCCGAGTGGGACGGCATCTGGCACCTGGTGGTGGTGGCCGGCACGGGCATGGCGCCCTCGCAGCGCGAATCCCTGCGCCGCGAGCTGTCCTGGCAAGGCTTTGGCACAATCGCGCCCGGCGTCTATGCTCACCCTGCGCCGGATCATGCGGCGTTGATCCAGGCGCTGGCCGCGGTCGGCATTGCCGAGGATGCACTAATTCTCGAATCGCGCACCGCCGGTCTGATCGGTGAAGATCAGCCGTTGCAGGCGCTGGTGGCGCGTGGCTGGGACCTCGATCGTTTAGCGATGGCCTATAATCAATTCGTCGATCGCTTCCGCACGGTCCGTGGGCTGCTTGGCGCACGTCCGCGGACGCGGCCCGAAGTCGCCTTCGTGATCCGCTCGATCCTGATACACGACTACCGACGCGTCATGTTGCACGACCCTATGCTGCCCGAGGCGTTGCTGCCCAAAGCTTGGCCCGGGTCAGAAGCGCGCGAGCTGTGCGGCGATATCTACCGATGCATCTGGTTCCCGGTCGAAGAGCACGTGACCCAGCGGCTCGAGACCTTCGAAGGGCGGTTGCTGTCGCCTACCTTGCGCGGGCGCTTTGGCGGTCTGCCCGATACCGAACTTGACGGAGATGCCGCATGAGCGAGCCTGTGCCCCTGTCCGTGGTCATCGTCGGCGCCGGACCGGCTGGCCTCTATGCCGCGGATGCTCTGTTGCGTAAGCCGCAGCCCTGCCGCATCGACATTCTGGACAAGTTGCCGACGCCCTATGGTTTGGTGCGGGCGGGTGTTGCGCCCGACCATCAAAGTGCCAAGAACGTGATCAATGTTTTTGACCGCATTCTGCAGAAGCTAGATGTGCGCCTGCTCGGCAATGTAGGTTTTGGCAATGACGTCACCTACGACGAGTTGAAGTCGCTTTATGACGTAGTGATACTGGCCATCGGCGCACAGGTGCCAAGGCGTCTTCACATTCTCGGCGAGAGCCTGTTCGGCGCGGTCGAATCGACCACCTTTGTGGACTGGTACAACGCCGTGCCCGGCTCGCTCGACCTGTCGCGGGAGGTCGATGCCAAGGCGGCGGTGGTGATCGGCGTCGGCAACGTGGCGCTGGACATCGCGCGCCTGCTGGCCAAGACCGCGGACGAGATGGCGACGACTGATATTGATCTGGCTGCAGCAGCGGCGATCGTTGCGGCGCCGCTCAGGGACATCTACGTGATTGGTCGACGCGGGCCGATGCAGGCGGCCTTCACGGCGCCCGAACTCAAGGAACTTGGTCAACTCGAAGAGGCCATGCCGGTGGTGCCCGCGGAATGCTTGGCGCTGAGTGACGACGGTGTGGCGGACAATGATCGTAGGAAGCGTGAGAAGAACCGGGAAATTCTGCGCAGCTACGCGGATGCGGATGTTGCTGCCGACCCACGCCCGGTCAAGGTCCATTTGATGTTCTGCGCCTCGCCTGTGGAGATTCTCGGTGAGGATCGGGTGACAGGGGTGCGGCTTGAACGCACGCGGCTCGAAGGCGGCCGTGCGGTGCCGACGGGGGAGACGTTCGAGATCGAGGCGCAGCTTTTCGTCTCGGCTATTGGCTACCGTGCTGTGGGCGGTGAGGGCGGTCCGCCGATAGACGAGGCGCGTGGCATCGTGCGCAACCAGGGTGGTCGCATCGAGGCCGGTGCCTATGTGGTTGGCTGGGCCCGGCGCGGGCCCACGGGCGTCATCGGCACCAACCGCAACGACGCCCGCGAGGTCGTCGATCTAATCCTCGCCGACGGTGTCGTGGCCGGCGAAAATTCTGGCTCCGAGGCGCTTAACGCGCTCCTCGCCGTGCGCGATGTCGCGGTCACCACCTACGAAGACTGGGAACGTATCGACGCCGCTGAAATCGCTGCCGGCGAAGGCCAGCGCCCCCGTACCAAGTTCACCGAGATCGACGCCATGCTAGCGGTGGCCAGAAAATACGACTGAAGCGGATTAGTTTGCTCAGCTCCCGTTGGCCTTCGCCCTTTTGCGCAACAACTTTCCCGGCAATGCTGGCATCGCCAAGGGCGGTGTGGCTGCACGCCCCAGCGCTCGGGGGCGGTTTCAAGAGAGAGGTTTGCCTCGCGCGGTTCGAGCACCGAGGCAAGAGGCAGCAGGTTACGCGCCGTCGTCGCGGCACAGTATACTTCAAGGGAGACATGTTCACGCTGGATTCAGAGCCACCACCAGACGTTGCCACCGTCCTCGAGAGCGCTTCGCCCCTTGAGGTCTCGGGGTATCGCATCTTCGAGATGCCCTGTGAAGCCTGGTTCGGGCGCAAGGTCGACAACAACGCGAAACTACTGAATCGCCAGTTTTTCGCCTATCTCAACCGCGATTCTGTGCCACCCTGGGTGCGTTCCTTGTGCCGCGACTTGGCCCGGCGTGGGCGTGCGCCCGGTTTTGACCCAGCTCGCTACGGTATAGTGCGCGCGCCGCCGACGCGCACCATGATCTATCTCGGCATCCGTTACACCATATGGACGGCGCTCACGGTATCGGTCATCATCGGCCTCGCCCACTTCGCCGCCATCCCCGCCGGATGTACCTTCCCACCCTGTTATTGAACACGAAACATGCCCGATGGCCTTGATCTTATCTTCCTCGTTGCCACCGGTGTCGTCGCGCTGCATGCTCTGACCTGGCGCGATAAACAGGGGCGGTCCGACTGGGTGCGCCTGCTGTTCGGCTGTATTGCCCTGGTCTTCTTCCTGCGAGTGCTGCTGATCGACATCATCGGGCTCGTCTGATTGGCAAGCGGACAAGGCATGGGGCAAGGCTGGAGCATTTTCTCACTTTGCCTTAAGATATGTGTGTATCGTGCTGCGCGGCCCGCGCGGCGCAGCGTGGCCGGAGACGGGGAGCGGTGTCATGAAGAAAATCGAGGCGATCATCAAGCCCTTCAAGCTCGATGCGGTGAAGCAGGCGCTGCACGAGGAAGGCATAGAAGGCATGACCATTTCGGACGCCAAGGGATTTGGGCGTCAGAAAGGGCATACGGAACTCTATCGCGGTGCCGAATACGTCATCGACTTCGTGCCCAAGCTCAAGGTTGAGGTCGTCGTCGACGACGACAGGGTCGAGCGTCTGATCGAGGTGATCAAGGGCGCAGTACACACGGGCAAGATCGGTGACGGCAAGATCTTTATCACCAACATCGACCAGGCGCTGCGCATACGCACGGACGAGACCGGCTCGCAAGCGCTGTAGGCCCAAGGCAAAGAGGCAAGGGACCGGGGATAGCGGCGGTGCGCCGGGCGGCCAGCGCATCATGGGATTACAGAGAGAGGACGTTGAGATGCCCTTACGGAAACTGTTTGGCGGCACGGCCGCCCTGACCATGGCCTTGTTGCCGGCGACGGCGTTGGCACAGGATGCGTCGGTCATTGATAGCGGCGATACGGCCTGGATCCTCACTGCAACAGCGCTGGTTCTGTTCATGACCATGCCGGGTTTGGCGCTGTTCTATGGCGGACTGGTGCGTTCGCGCAACGTGCTGTCGGTCTTAATGCAATGCTTCACGATCTGTTGCGTGGCCTCTGTACTCTGGCTGCTCTTCGTCTACAGCCTGGCCTTCAGCGACGGCGGCGGGCTGAACGCGGTGATCGGCGGGCTCGACAAGGCCTTCCTCTCCGGTGTCGGCCTGGAGACGGCATCTGGAACGATCCCCGAAACCCTCTTCTTTATGTTCCAGATGACCTTCGCCATCATCACCCCGGCGCTGATCGTCGGTGCATATGTGGAGCGCATCAAGTTCGGCGCGGTGGTGCTGTTCTCAGGCCTCTGGCTGATCGTGGTCTATGCCCCCGTAGCCCACTGGGTTTGGGGTGGCGGCTGGCTCGCCGACATGGGCGTGGCCGACTTTGCCGGCGGCCTGGTGGTGCATATGACCTGCGGCGTCTCGGCCCTGGTGCTGGCTGCCGTCCTCGGTAGTCGCTCGGGCTTTCCGCGCGAGGTGCAGCCGCCTCATAACCCCGGCCTGGTAATGATGGGCGCGGCTATGCTCTGGGTCGGCTGGTTCGGTTTCAACGCGGGCAGCGCGCTCGCGGCCGGCACCAGTGCCAGCATGGCGATGACGGTGACGCACATCTCCGCTGCCACCGCAGCGCTGACTTGGACGGTGATCGAGTGGATGCGTTTCGGCAAACCGACCTTAGTCGGTATCGCCACCGGCGCCATCGCTGGCCTGGCTACGATCACGCCTGCGTCGGGCTTCGTTGGGCCCTTCGGTGGCTTCGTGCTGGGACTCGTCTCGGGTGCGCTCTGCTTCGCCGCGGTCGGCTTCATCAAGACCAAGTTCAAGATCGACGACGCCCTCGACGTTATGGCGGTGCATGGCGTGGGCGGTGCCACTGGCACCTTCCTACTAGCCTTCCTCTGTCTGCCTGAGCTGGGCGGTCTCGGCCTGCCGAGCGCTGACTCGGCCGGCAGCATGGCTCGCATTCAACTAACCGGCATCGTCGCAACACTTCTCTGGTCGGGGGTCGCCACCTTCGTCCTGGTCAAGATCACGCAAGCTCTGGTCGGCCTGCGCGTCGATGCGGATACTGAGACCGAGGGCCTTGACCTCATGGCCCACGGTGAGCGGGGTTACGACCTCTAGAGAACCGGCAAGACGAAGAGCGCATTATGCGCGGCGTGGTGTTTCTCGGCGATCGCGAGCTCGAGCTGCAGGAATTTGCCGATCCGACGCCGGGCCCCGGCGAGGTGGTGGTGGAGATCAAGGCCTCCGGCATGTGTGGCAGTGATCTCAAGTTTTACCGCGCCGCCAAGGACGGCGGTATCGCGGCGCTTGGTCTGGGCGGTGATGGCTCACCAGTCATCGCTGGACACGAGCCCTGCGGTATCGTGGCTGCTGCTGGCCCCGGGGTCGACGAACCCGAGGCTGTGATCGGCAGTCGCGTCATGGTGCACCACTATGCCGGCTGCGGGTATTGCAGGCACTGCCGCGTCGGCTGGTCGCAGCTCTGTGGCGAGGGTATCACGGTCTATGGAGTGACCGGCCATGGCGGCCACGCGCCTTACATCAAGGTTCCCGCGCGCACACTGGTTGCGCTGCCCGAGGCGCTCTCCTTCGAGACGGGCGCGACGATCTCTTGCGGCACTGGCACGGCTTGGGGCGCGTTGCGCCGGCTCGATTTATGCGGGCCGGACACTATCGCTATCTTCGGCCAGGGTCCTGTTGGGGCGAGTGCGACCCAGCTCGCCGTCGCTATGGGTGCGCGGGTGATCGCGCTCGACGTCTCAGCGGAGCGGCGCGCGCTGGCCGGCGAGTTTGGCGCCGACGTGGTCATTGACCCGGCTGTGGACGACCCGGTGGACGCGTTGCGCGAGCATACGGGCGGGCGTGGCGTCGACCTTTCGCTGGACTGCTCGGGCGTTGCAGAGGCGCGTCGTGCCGCGGTACGCGCGGTGCGCACCTGGGGCAAGGCCGCCTTTGTCGGTGAGGGCGGTGATGTGACGCTGGACGTCAGCCCGGACATGCTGCGCCGCCAGGTCACCATCATCGCCTCTTGGACATTCAGCCGCCACGGCCAAGCCGAATGCGCCGCCTTCGTGGCCAGCCGCGGCATCGATGTCGACAAACTTTTTAGCCACCGCTGGCAGCTCGACCAGGCGGTCGAAGCCTATCGGCTCTTCGACACCCAGACGACCGGCAAGGGTGTTTTTCTAAGTTAAGCATATGACAGGGAGAAATGCCGAGAGCCGTGCCGGCGTCCAGTGGTGGGCATTGGCAATGGCTTTGGTGGTGGCGCTGGCGCTTGCCTCGGGCGTCATCGAGTACGGCAGACCAAAACTAGGCCTCTTCACCATCGGCATCGTGCTCGGCGCCACGCTCTATCATGCTGCTTTTGGGTTTACCGATGCCTGGCGGCGGGCCATGGTCTCCCGCGATCTGTCAGGCGTCACGGCGCAGCTACTCATGCTTGCCGTGGCCATCGTGCTGTTCGCGCCCGGCCTTGAGCAGGGCGATATTTTCGGGCGCAAGGTCTCCGGCGCCGTGGCGCCGGTCGGCCTGTCAATGGTCTTTGGCGCTTTTCTGTTCGGCATCGGCATGCAGCTTGGTAACGGTTGCGCCTCGGGAACGCTTTTCGCGGCGGGCGGCGGCAGCGTTCGTATGGTGCTGGTGCTGGTCTTCTTCTGCGCCGGCGCTTTTTGGGGCAGTCTTGATTTGCACTGGTGGCACGAACTTCCTGGCATCGGCAGTGTTTCTCTGGGTGAGGGCCTGGGCTGGAAGCTGGCGGTGAGCCTGGAACTGGTTGCCCTATTGGCGATATGGCTAGCCCTGCGCGTCTTCGTCAACCGTGCCGGGCGGCCCTTGTGGCCGGCCGGTGGCATGCCGCGCACGACCTGGCTGCGCGGCCCCTGGCCGCTTCTGTTGGCAGCGCTACTGCTGGCGGGGCTCAACTGGCTGACCCTGGCGACCGCAGGTCATGCCTGGTCGATCACCTGGGGCTTCTCTCTCTGGGCGGCCAAAGTCGCGGCGGCGCTAGGTTGGGATCCTGCAAGCAGTACATTCTGGGATTCCGGCTTCCAAGCGCGCGCTCTCGGTGGCTCGCTGCTGCGCGACAACGTCTCAGTGATGAATTTCGGGCTCCTGCTCGGCGCCTTTGCAGCGGCGTCTTTGGCCGGCGCCATGCGGCCCAGCCCGGGCATCGCCCTGCGCCCACTGCTTGCCGCGGTGATTGGTGGTCTGGCTATGGGCTACGGCGCGCGTCTCGCCTATGGCTGCAATATCGGTGCATTGTTCTCCGGCATCGCCTCGGGCAGCCTGCACGGCTGGGTCTGGCTGCTAGCCGCGATCCCCGGTAATGCCATTGGCGTCTGGCTGCGCCCTATCTTCAGCCTGCAGCGCCAATGAATCGATGACAGTTACCTTTTCCAACTGGAAACAGATAACTGCTATCAGTTAAACGTCGTCGTCTTGTAGGCGTCGCTTGGGCTTGCGGCCGCGTTTGGCGGGGCGCAGGCGCCGACCGCTGGCGGCTTCGAGGCGGTCGAGGAACGGCTCGCTACCGAGCGGCCAGCCGCTGGTCACGTGGCCGCGCAAGCGAGCCATTTCGACCTCGTCGTCATCGTTGTCGAGATAGCTGGTCCAGTCCGGCACGAGGTTGAGCAACGGCGCCACCTCGACCAAGGCATCGTCGCGGCCTTCGAGGTGAGCGCGTGCGCTCGACCAGCGCCAGCCCTCCGGTTGCCGCACCAGACCGGCGCGAACCGGATTGCGCTCGACATAGCGTGCCGCCGATGCCAAATGGCTCTCGTCCATGGCGAAGGAAAGGAAGCGCTCCTGCCAAAGATGTCCACGCCACCCTTTGCGGCGGTTGATCCGCAGGCCATAGGCGCGGTGCACGGGCGCCAGGGTGCTGCGCAGGCTGTCCTCGCTAGGCGGCACCAGAATCAGGTGCACGTGGTTCGGCATCAGGCAATAGCCCCAGACGGCGCAGCCGGTCTCCTGGGTGCGTGCGCCAAGGTGCTCGAGATAGGCGCTGTAGTCGTCGGCATCAAAGAAGACGGTTTGCGTGCGGGCGCCGCGCTGCACCACGTGGTGCGGCAGCCCGGGGACGACCAGTCGAGCTTGGCGTGGCATGCTACGGAACACCTTGTGTTGGCTAGTATGCGCAGCTTAGCATAATTTGGTGACAGTCACCAATTCGAGTGAGAAATAGAAAACGTTCTCCGGTTAATTGCTCTCTTCCAGCTCGAGCAGCCGCTCGGCCATGCGTGCGGTTTCCTGTTGGCGGGCCCACATCTCGGCGTAGAGGCCGCCGGCGGAGAGCAGGTCCGGGTGGCGGCCGCGCTCGACGATGTGGCCCTTGTCGAGCACCAGGATCTCGTCGGCATCGACGACGGTCGAGAGTCGGTGGGCGACCATAAGCGTCGTATGCCCCCGGCTGACCTCGCGTAGGTTCGTCTGGATTTCCTTCTCGGTCGCTGTATCGAGCGCTGAGGTTGCCTCGTCGAAGACGAGGATACGCGGCGCCTTGAGCAGCATGCGGGCGATGGCGACGCGCTGCTTCTCGCCGCCCGAGAGTTTAAGTCCGCGCTCGCCAACCAGCGACTCATAGCCGTCTGACAGCTCTGCGATAAAACGGTCGATATGCGCTAGGCGTGCGACCTCGGCCACCTCGGTCTCCGAGCAGTCCGGGCGCGCATAGGCGATGTTGTAGAGAATACTGTCGTTAAACAGCACCGTGTCCTGGGGAACGATGCCGATGGCGGCGCGCAGGGAGGCTTGGCTGACATGCGCGATGTCCTGGCCATCTATGGTGATGCGCCCGGCATTCACCTCGTAGAAGCGAAAGAGCAGCCGGGAGATGGTTGACTTGCCCCCACCGCTTGGCCCGACGATGGCGAGCGTGTTGCCGGGCATGACCGTGAACGAGATGTCGTGCAGGATAGCCCGCTCGCTGTCATAGGCAAAATCGACGCCCTCGAAGGCAACCGCGCCGTCGCGGACCGTAAGTGCCGGGGCATCCGGCGCGTCAGTGATCTCGGGGCGCTTGCCGAGCAGCTGGAACATGCGCTCCATGTCGATCAGCGATTGGCGAATCTGGCGGTAGACGAAGCCGAGTAAGCCGAGTGGCTGATAGAGTTGCAGCATAAAGGCGTTGATGGCGACCAACTCGCCGATGCGCATCTCGCCGACTGCTACGGAATTTCCGGCGATTAGCAAGACAACAGTCATGCCGCATGCCGTGACCACACCCTGGCCTATATTGAGTAATGAAAGGGATACTTTGGTGCGTACCGCTGCATTCTGATAGGCGTGCAGGGAGTTATTGTAACGGCAAGCCTCATGGTCTTCGTTGCTAAAATATTTTACTGTTTCATAATTGAGCAAACTATCAATGGCCTTAGTATTAGCGAGTTCATCATTATCGTTCATGCTTCGAATAAACTTGGTGCGCCACTCGGTAACAAAGAAGGTGAAGCCAATATAGGCGATAACGGACACCGCCGTGATCAGGGCATAGACGGCGTCATAGTTCCAGAGCATGACGCCGACCACGAGGCCGATCTCGAGCAGCGTTGGCAACACGTTGAAGAGCATGAAGGTGAGCAGAAACTCGATACCCTTGGTGCCGCGCTCGATGACACGGCTAAGTCCGCCCGTGCGTCGGTCGAGATGAAAGCGGAGTGACAGCCCATGCAGCTTGCGGAAGGTCTTCAGCGCCACTTCGCGGATCGCCTGTTGCGCGACTTTGGCAAAGACTGCATCGCGCAATTCGCCGAAAGAGACTGACAATAGACGTGCCAGGCCAAATGCGACAATCAGTGCAATAGGCACTGTCACTACGCTCATGCCTTCTCCCTCGAGCCCGTTAACGATGCGGCCGAGTAGTAGCGGAACCTGGATGACAGCGATCTTGGCGCCGATCAGGAATAACATGGCGATGACCACGCGTACCTTGAGATCGAGCCGACCGGCAGGCCAGAGATAGGGCAGAAGGGTGGCGATGATGTGAAGGTCGTTACGCTTCGGCGCCACGGCGTCCGATGGCGCGGGCGCGGCCGGCCTCATTCGTCGTCGGGTGGGGTCGGCACTAGAAAAATCTGGCCAGGATAGATTAGGCTCGGCTCGTTGATCTGGTCGCGATTGGCCTGGTAAATGATGGTGTGCTGGACACCGCGGCCATAGATGCGTCGGGCGATTCGCCAAAGGCTATTGCCCGGCTGCACGACCACTAGTCCTTCGGCGATGTTGGTTTCTGTCACATCGGCCATGGTAAACGGCGTCTGGATGCGCGAGACGATGACCCCGCCGTCGTTAAGCTGATCGACGCGCAGGGTATACAAGCCGTGTTTGACGGTCTCCTCGGGTACGATAGTCCAATCGCCAGCGCTAGTAGCGTGGGTGCTGCCGACGTCCTGCTTGTCAAGGTAGGCAGCGATCTTGTTTTTCGGCAGGGCGCGACCGCTGATGGCGAAATTTCCGACTTCGTCATAGGTGACGCTGTCTAGGCTGAGGCCATGGGCGCCCTCGATGCCGTACCCGAGCTCGCCGTTCTGCATTAGGCGCGCGATGCCGGTATTGCCGCGCGGCAGGGATACGGCGACGGGGTCATGGTCGATGTCGCTCGGCGCGACTTTAGCGGTTCCGGGTACGTGCACCATGACGCTTTCCGACAGCACATCAGTGCCCGCCTCGCCGCGTGCGGCGAGGCTGAGCTCGCGGCTACCCGACGGCAAGGGCGTGTCCGTGATAACCACCCATTCGCCGCGGGCGTTGGCTAGTGCGTTGCCGACCACGTCATCGCCGTCCATCACAGAGACGGATGCGCCTGGCTCGGCCCGGCCTTCGAAAACGCTGTGGCCGTCTGCGGCGATGAGCACAGTGCCGAAGCTCGGCGCTGTTAAGTCGAGCGCCCGCGGTCGTACTTCTGCTGGCGGCAGTGCGGCAGCAGCATTCGGTTCCACCGCCACCTCCGGCTCTTGGGGCTCGGGCTCTACCGTGCCCTCGGGCTTGGCAGCAGTCTCGGAATCTGCCGAATCGGTTTCGCCTTCGCTATTGGCATTTGTTGAGGCTATATTGGCGTTGCGGCCCGCAGGCTCGTCGGTTGTTTCACGCGGCTCTCTTACTGGCGGTGTTGGCTCAGATTCGGCTTCGGCAGGGGGTACCACCTGGACATCCGCATCCGACTCGGGTGCGATCGCGGCGATTCGCACTGGGGCAGTGGTGTCGCCCGGCGCGCCAACCTGCTCGAGAATGGTATAGACGATGACCGCGCCTCCCGTGAGCACGGCTGTAGCAATGATAATCAACAACGGACGTTGCACAGGCAGGCTCCCTGCTGCTGCATTGACGGCACCTGAGAGACTAATATGGTGCACACCTTACTGCAATCTTAACCGGAAAGCCCAAGTGTCTCAGATTCAATCGCTTTGTGTGTTTTGCGGATCGCAGGTCGGCGAGGGGCCGACAGCGGCGGTGCTCGCCGCGGCGCTAGGGCAGGCCTGTGCCGTGCGCGGCATCGAGCTGATACAAGGCGGTGGCGCCATCGGCCTGATGGGTGTGGTGGCGGATGCCGCCAAGGCGGCTGGCGGGCGGGTAACGGGAATAATTCCTGATTTTCTTGAGCGGCCCGAGATTGCCCATCAGGGTCTTGACGAACTCGTGATCGTCAACAGCATGCATGCGCGTAAGCAACGCATGTTCGCCTATGCCGATGCCTTTGCTGTCTTGCCGGGTGGTATCGGCACGCTCGACGAAATGGTCGAGATCGTGACCTGGAAGCAACTGCGTCAGCACGATAAGCCGGTGTTACTGGTCGATCCAGAAAACTACTGGGCGCCCTTTCAGACGCTCATCGCGCACATTGTCGCCCATGGCTTTGCCCCTGCCGATACAGCTGCGTTGTACCAGGTTGTGGACAGCGTAGATGCGCTATTCGCGGCGCTTTCTGAGACGCGCATGGCGCATCTGGTGGGCGATCCGGAGCGTTTATAGGTCTCAACTCTGGGCAAGGTCCGATGGCCTTGATATGGTCCGCGTCGCCCCCTGAAACATACTCTCCGGAGATCCCCCGTATGGCTAAGATCAAGGTCGCGAATCCGATTGTTGAGCTTGATGGCGATGAGATGACGCGCATCATCTGGCATTTCATTAAAGACAAACTGATTCTTCCTTACCTGGACCTTGAGCTGAAATATTTTGATCTCAGCATTGAGGCACGGGACGCGACCGACGATCAGATCACCGTGGATGCGGCCGAAGCGATTAAAGTTCATGGTGTCGGTGTCAAATGTGCCACTATTACGCCCGACGAGGAGCGGGTTGAGGAGTTCGAGCTCAACCGTATGTACCGCTCGCCCAACGGCACTATCCGTAACATTCTCGGCGGTACCGTGTTTCGCCAGCCGATCATCTGCAAGAATGTGCCGCGCCTAGTGCCGGGTTGGACCCAGCCGATTGTCATAGGTCGTCACGCTTTTGGTGATCAGTATCGTGCTACTGATTTTGTTGTACCAGGCAAGGGAAAACTGACCATGCGTTTCGAGCCGGAGGATGGTGGCAAAGCGCAGGATTTCACCATCTTCGACTTTCCTGGCGGCGGCATCGCGATGGGCATGTACAATCTTGACGACTCGATCCGCGGCTTTGCTCGCGCCTGCCTTAATTACGGTCTCGACCTCGGATGGCCGGTCTATATGTCGACTAAGAATACCATCCTTAAGGCCTATGACGGGCGTTTCAAGGACCTCTTCCAGGAGGTCTACGACAACGAGTTCACCGACAAGTTCGCCGCCGCCGGTCTGACCTACGAGCACCGTCTGATCGACGACATGGTGGCCTGCGCACTGAAGTGGGAGGGCGGTTTCGTCTGGGCCTGCAAGAACTACGACGGCGATGTGCAGTCGGACACCGTGGCCCAGGGCTTTGGCTCGTTGGGGCTGATGACCTCGGTGCTGCTCACCCCCGACGGCAAGACCGTCGAGGCCGAGGCGGCGCACGGTACCGTCACACGCCATTATCGCCAGCATCAGCAGGGCAAGGAAACTTCGACCAATCCCATCGCTTCGATTTTTGCTTGGACGCGGGGACTCAGCTATCGCGGGCGCTTCGACGACACGCCGTCCGTCGTGTATTTTGCCGAGACACTGGAACGCGTCTGCGTTGACACGGTCGAGTCCGGAAAGATGACCAAAGATCTCGCCATCCTCATTGGTCCGGACCAGGGTTGGCTGACTACTAACGGCTTCCTCGACGCGCTGGATACCAATCTTCAAGCCGCTATGGGCTGAAAATGATCTAGGGCGCCCAGGGTGTAGACTTTCTACGGTACCAAGCTCCGAAAATGGCGGAATTTTCGCACGTGTTCACCCATAGTGAGTGACGGCTATATCGCGGGAGGAAGCTCTGTGTTGCGCGTCTTGATCGTTTGCATTAGCGGTCTACTGTGTTTAGCGGGCGCGCATGCCGCCGAAAGAATCAACTACCGCTCCGGTGGTCTCACCTTGGCCGGATATCTGTGCCTACCGGTGGGGCCGGGCCCGTTTGCTGCCGTGGTCTACAATCATGGCGGCGTCGGTGATCGCGTCGGTGGCGCCCCGCGGGAGACCTGCGAGGTCCTGGCTACGGCCGGCTATATAGGCTTCTCGCCGATCCGGCGCGCCACCCGGTCGCTCGACGGTCATGGCGACGATATCCGTGCCGCCCTGGCTCGTCTGCAACAGGTGGCGAGCGTTGATGTGAGCCGCATTGCCATGATCGGCTTCTCCCGCGGTGCTCTTCTCACTTACCAGGCGGCCATCGAGACACCATCGCTGAAAGCCGCT
>JASLYQ010000028.1 GCA_030739735.1 Alphaproteobacteria bacterium
TGCAGATAGAGGTGAGAATGGCGACTCTTGGCTAGCAGTGCCATCAGCCCAGACCGCTCAGAAAGTGTTATCATGGGGGTCTCTTACAGCGCAGAAAAGCGTCATCAATTTATGAACTTGAGATGGTTTCACAGTGATTGACCTCAAACGAAACACAAAAAAAGAATTAGTTCCCGCCACTGGAATGCGATCTCGCGCATCTTCGATTTACACGCCTAATCAGGCGGCTGATTTCAAAATCAGCAGAGGAAAATTCTCCGATTTTCTGAACTGCCGGAGATGCTTCTATCTCGACAGGGTGAAAGGCTTGGTGTCTCCTGGCACGCCCGGTTGGACCCTCAACGAAACCACCGATTTACTTTTGAAGAAAGAATTTGACGAATGCCGCGCGGTGCAACAGCCACACCGTTTGTTCAAGGAAAATGGATTAGAGCACCTCGTTCCCTTTCGGCACCCAGACTTGGACCGTTGGCGAGATTCCCTCCATCACGGATTGAAGTCTCGATACAAAAATACAAACATTATTCTTACTGGCGGAGTTGATGATATTTGGCAGGATATCCACGACGGCAAACTAGTTGTCGTTGACTATAAATCCCAGGCGAACACCAGACCCCTTACTCCAGCGTCATATCTCACAGATCCTTATCACGATGGCTACAAAGTGCAGATGGACTTTTATGCCTATCTCCTTCGAGAAATGAATTTCGAGGTTTCCAAAACCACTTATTTCCTTGTCTGCAACGCGGATAGAGGTGCGGACGGATTTTTTGGGAAAATGGACTTTAGCGAAACCTTAATACCGTACGAATGCGACCCGAATTGGATACCTGGTAAGGTATCAGAGATGTTTGATTTGATGAATCAAACCGATGTGCCTGAAGGCAACCCCAGTTGTAGTAATTGTGCATACGCCAAGCAAAGAGCGACAATCGAGACTAGTGACCCAGCATAGTCTTGCGGGAGGTCTGTATCCCGCATGAAGGAGGGGATAGGACAGATACGCCAGCGACTGCGTCGCACGGATCATGCACCCCGGCCCGGGGGCCGGGGCACGCGTTTTGATGGTTGAGTTGGGTCGATGGCGAGTCGGGAAACCCGCAGGCAGGGTGCGGCCTAAATTGCTGAACGTCTACGTCTACGAATAGTGAAGCAGTTAATCATCTAAAGTTTTCTAGAACGAGTCCGATGGCGTGCTTCGACGAGGCGGCTGCTGTGATTAGAACGTACGTTTGGTCTGCTAGGTTTTCCGATTTTCCTCGGCCTTGATGGTCTCGTATAGATCCAAGGCACGGTCCGGGTGCTCGTTGTTGTGAACGATGGCGGCGACTGCCTGAATCATGGCCACTGGCGAATCGGATTGGAAGATGTTGCGCCCCATATCAACACCGGCGGCTCCTTGGCTTACCGCGCGATAGGCCATGGTCAGCGCATCGATTTCCGGAAGTTTCTTACCGCCAGCGATAACGATCGGCACCGGGCAGGCCGAGGTTACTTTCTCGAAGCCGTCCTCAACGAAGTAGCTTTTGATGTAATGCGCACCCAACTCCGCGGCGATGCGCGTGGCCAGCGAGAAGTACCGGGAATCGCGCACCATTTCGGCGCCGACCCCCGTGACAGCCATAGTGGGGATGCCGTAACGGTTGCCATTGTCAATGAGTTGGACCAGGTTCTTGATCGACTGGTGTTCGTGGGTGGCGCCAATATATATCTGTGTGGTAATGGCGGCGACGTTCAAGCGGATGGCGTCGTCGATGTCGACGGCAAGGGTCTCGTTGGAGAGTTCGGTCAAGATGCTCTGGCCACCGGAGCAACGGAGCACGACCGGTTTGGGTGCTGCTGCTGGTATGACGGAGCGCAGTACGCCGCGCGTGCACATCAGCACATCGGCATAGGGGATTAGCGGCACGATGGAGAGATCGATGCGCTCGAGTCCGGTCGCTGGTCCCTGGAAGTAACCGTGGTCGAAGGCGAGCATAACTGTGCGCCCACTCTCGGAATTGAAAATGCGAGCCAAGCGGTTTTGCATGCCCCAATCGAGTGAGCCCGCACCCTTAACGTGGAACGGCTGGTGCTCCTGCGCAATACCAATTCCGAAATCTTTGCCTTCGGTGATATCGTCCTTGTCTGCCATGTCCTAGGCTCCCTTGCACAATGACCGATTGATCATGATAGCCTTAGCATACTTTTGACGGACGCTAACCTCGATGCCCTTTCATCGCCGAGCCGATTGGCAGAGCGTCATCGAACCGCTCAGGAGAATGCTCAATGTACGCCGTTATCTGTTTTGATCGCCCCGGGTCGGCCTTCCCGTCTCGCATCCGTGATCAATGGCAGGCGTTCGTATGTGTGGCGGCACATGTACCTGTAATATCTTGACGCGAATGATATTGAATCGTTAACGTTCTAGAAAGACCTATAAAAGATGTCCGTTTATAAACCAAAGAGGAGTGGAAAGTCGTGAACAAGGCAATTGGTGTTTTTATAGCGAGCCTATTCTCGCTATCTATTGGGACTGCGGCACTCGCGGAATCGGGAACCGTTAATTGGCATTCTGGGCTTCAAGAGACTCTGGTGGTTGTGACCGTAGCTGAAGGTCATATGCAGGGTACTGGAAAAGCAACAGGCATAACCTATAACGATGCTGGATCTGGCTCGCTTCATGAAGGCGCCGCTAACTGTTTTTACTCTTTTCACTTGACCGATGGTGTTGGAGAGGGACAGGGCTACTGCACTTGGAGCGATGCAGACGGCGACCGGATCTTCACAAAATTTGACGGAATGCTTGGCGTGCCTGAAGGCAACAATGGTACTAACTACATCACAGGGGGTACTGGCAAGTACGTGGGTATCACAGGCAAGGGTCCCTGGGCATGCGGTTACGCTGGAACTAATGGTGAGTTGTATTGCAACCAACGCCTGGACTACGAACTACCATAGGCAGCTTAGCCTAGAATTTAATATACCCAACAAGGGCTATAAAAGGTAGGCGGCAGGCAATTTACTCCGTCTCATAAAAGGCATAACTGCGCAGATGAATGGACCCCTGGCTGCAAAAGCCAGGGGTCTATACGATCCTCTTAAACGAGGATCAGACCTCGTCAGGCTCGCCGGCCGCCACCCACTTCTCATATTCCGTGAGCGCCTTGTCAGAGGGTGGGTAGAGCCCTGCCATGTGATGACCCTTTGCAAGTCTTCGATTAACCCAGCCCTCAACATGATCCTGTGCTAGGCCGGCGTCCGCGATGCTCTGAGCGAACGCGGCTGGAATGGCGACGGTCCCTTCCTCATCACCAACGATGATGTCGCCGGGGAATATTGGGACACCACCACACGTCACCACGCACTGGCTATCGACAAGCATGAGCTTTGTGAAACTGGGAGGTGCGGCAAAGGCCGTACAGCAAACCGGCATACCAAGTTCACGTATCTCGGGAATATCTCGCATGCCACCATCCGTAACCGCTGCCGCAACGCGGCGCACCTTGAGGCGCATCAAGATATTGCCACCCAAGATCCCGACATCATTGCGGGCATTTGCATCCATAACCATGATCGAGCCCGCTGGAATTTTCTCAACAATGGGCGTCATTTGGTTCGCTGGGTGATTGAGATATTGCTGCGCGTGAAGATCCTCACGTAACGGAACGTAGCGCAAGGTGAAGGCGGGTCCGGCAAACCGACCAAGACTCGCGTCGATCGGCAGCACATTGCGGAGTGATACGTTGTTGAGCCCGTAGTTGCTCATTAACTGGGTAGTAATTGTTGGTGTCGAGACCTGTTTCAGCTTGTTCAAAACAGCTTTGCCGATGCGTTTTGATTTCTTTGTTGTCACGATTTCTTAACCTTTCTATCGACCATGTTGTCGGGAACAACATAGCAGGGGTGGAATCTCTATTCTATTTCATCAATTTATGTGTTCACTTTCTCGATTGTAAGGCTGGTATGTGCAATATAGTTTTATGTTTTATAGAGTTTATTGTATTCTAATGTGTGTATAGATAATTATTCGTTATAACTCCTACACCTCTCAAACAGCCTAGGTTTGTTATTTTGTCAGAAACAAGTTTCGGGGGGCAGGTCATAATTGGGAGTTTTGAGGTAAGCACTGCCCAAGGCCAGAACTCGGCAGCCGCCCCGCACAATGGAAGAGGCCAGACCACAGCCAATCAAATGCGGTTATCGAAACGGGCGCGCGAGCCCCTGGCGCTAAGCGGTCTTGATGTCGAGAGTGCTTGCGTTGCCTGGCAAAATTGCGGCACAACGTGGTTACGGGTGATCTTAAATAAAGGGTTAAATGACCCCTGAATTCGGGGTATACTCGATATTCTGGTATGCACCAAAATGGTTGCGTGTCAGATAGTTATGAGACAAGGGCGCGTAGCTCAGCGGGAGAGCACCACGTTGACATCGTGGGGGTCGCTGGTTCAATCCCAGCCGCGCCCACCAGCCTTGTCCTGTCAGCGTTGCGGAATTGCTTTTGTCGTTGCCGCCAGGTCGCTGTCCGGGTCGAGTGCGCATACCGTTGGCAGGGCAGCTCCCGCGCTAGATCCTTCCGCCGTCGCGCCTTGCGCAAGAGGCTTCCCAGCATGAACACGGAAGAATCATGGTAATGCCTGCGCGCCAGAATCGGCACGCCGAGTTTCGACTTTCCTACAGAAGCCTCTCCGGTCGCGGCGGGCAAGCGTGGAACTTACAGGCGAAGAACGGCCGCGACGGGCTCTGCCAGTCGCTCAGCGGCAGGCCGATCTCGCGGATCAGCTTTTCCGCCATGGCACGCTCGAAATCCTCGTAGTCCTCGGCCCGCATTACGAAGGCACTCTCGCCGCTGACCACGGATTCCTCGTAATAAATGTCAACGAAAGGCTGCTCGTTGGCGATCGCCAGGCCGTTGACCGTGACGCCGCGCTTCTCGACTTCCTCGTGGATCAGCCAAGGCGGCGGGCCGGAATTGTTGCGACCGTCGCCAGAGACGTCGATGGTCCGCCTGCCGCCGTCAAAAGCATTGTTCTGAATTTGTGCCAGCGCATAGTAGATCGCGGCACCGATGGCGGTAGAGCCGCCGGAAATGACGCGCGGGCTGTTGCGAATGCGCTCGGAGAAGCGCGCGGCATCGGCAGCATTGGCGATGCGGGTCCACTCTACGACCACCGCCTGGGCCTTGGCGTCGGACCACTGCAACACGGTCACCGCGATGCCGTCGACGGTCGAAGCCTCGATCGCCATGAGCACGTCGGGATGGCGGAAGGCGGCGGCGATCCCACTCATTTGCAGTTCGTATTCGCCAGCATCCACGCTCGAGGAGACGTCGACGGCTAGCACCAGTTCCAGATCCACGAGCTGTCCTTGCGCCAAGGCTGGCGCGGACGCTGTCCCGACGAAAAACGTCGCCGCCGCCAGCCAACGCATCATGGCAATGACCTAGCCAGTCTCAGGCCGATGGTGTCGCGGCTTTCGTAGCGCGGCAAGCCAGCGCGAGCCGCCGAGCGAGCGGCAGCGGGCGGTTGTGCCCAGTCACCGCCGCGATGGACCTTCCAGTTGCAGTTGCCTGCTGGGTAGGGGGCATAGGGTTCGGGCAGGCTGCTGCGCAGGGACAGCGTGCGCGCATTGCCGTCCTCGGGCGCGCCGCCGTAGCCTTCGTACCAACAATCCTCCACCCATTCGGAGACGTTGCCCACCATGTCGTGTAGCCCGAAGGGATTGGAGCGGTATTCGCCGACGGGCGCCGGGCCGTCATGGCCGTCATCGCATGCGGCAACGAGATTGGCGAAGGCGCAGGTGACATCGGTTGCATCCCCCCAATACCATGCAGTCGCGGTGCCGGCGCGCACGGCATATTCCCACTCTGCTTCGCTTGGCAGGCGGTAGGTTTTGCCGGCCTTCAACGTGAGCCAAGCGGTGTAATCCTTTGCATCGTTCCAGCTGATACCTGAGACCGGCGCTTCGGCCGCCGCCGATGCTTGCGGCGCCGTGCAGGCGCCGCTGGCGACGCAGGCCTGCCATTCGCCAGCGCTGACCTCGCGCAGGCCGAGCGCAATCGGCCGCCGGATCTCGACCTTGTGCTGTGGTCCCTCGTTGGCTTGGCGCCCGACCTCATCCGCGGGCGAGCCCATGACAAATGCGCCGGCCGGCAGCACCACCATCTCAGGGCAGTCGGCGCAGTCGCGGAAACGCTCGCCCGGCTGGACCGGGCCAGCCAGCGCTGTGGCGCTCCATAGCATGGCTGTGACCGTGGCGCAGACTAGGCGGCTCATGGTCGGCGTCATTCCCCCCATCGTTTCCGATTGTCGCGCTTTATCGGAACATTTCCGCGTAATGGGTCAGAGCCCAGCCGATCATCTCGTCACCCATATCGACGCTGCGATTCATATTGCGGTCGCGCCAGGCGAAGGCGGCGCCAGAATCCATCCACTGATTGATGGTGTACTCCATGCTCAAGGCCGTGATGTCGGCCATGGGCGGTAGGTATTCGGAGCCAAAATAGATTGCCATTGCGGGATCCGCGGCGACCATCGAATAGCAGCTCGTATAGGGGCTCTCCCACTCGATCTCGTGGCCGGCGATGCGGCCTGCGATGACCTTGGCGACAAAGCGCGCTTCGGCCTGCGCCGTGCTGCCGCTCTTCGAATAGCCGGTGGAGCGCGAATCACCGATAACGTAGACGTGAAAATCGTCGATCAGGTTGTTGCGGTACTGGCTGATGCGCGCTTCCATCTGCGGGCTGGTCTCGCTGACGATGCCCATGGTCTCGACAATACGGGCGCCGCGAATGCGCGGGTAGATTGCAGCATCTTCGAATGGGAAGTCCTCGATATCCTCGAGCAGGATCTTGTTCTCCACATCGACGCCGCGCACCTTCATGGACGGGTAATATTCGATGTAGTCCTTGTAGAGTTCGTCGAAGGCGGCGTGGAAGCCTTCGCCCTTGATCTTGATGTCGTGATTGTTGTCGAGCAGCACTACCTTGGCCGGCAGTTTCTTGCGCTTGAACACCGCAGCAATCATGCAGGCGCGCTCATAGGGTGCTGGCGGGCAGCGGTAGTTGCCGCTCGGCACCGTAAGCAAAAAGATGCCGCGGCGAAAATTGTCGACTTTCCGCTTGAGCGTGATGTGTTCGGAGCCCGGCTTGAAAGCGGCCGGGAAGTGGGTCATCACTGCCTGCTTGTGCTCAGGCTCGTGCACGCCGATGTCGTCGTAGTCATAGTCGATGCCCGGCGAGAGGACGAGATAGTCGTAATCGACGTATCCTCTCTCGGTGTAGATTCGCTTCTGTTCGCGATCGACGTCGATCACCGTGGCGTTGAAGAAGGTGTAATTGTTGTTGCGCGCCGCATCAACGAAGCTGTGAATGAGAAATTTGTAGTCGATGATGTCAGCGAGCCAAAGATTGCTGACCGGGCAGGACATGAAGACCGAGCGCCGCTCGATTAGGATCACCTCCATCTCCGGCACCCGCCGCTTGAGGTGCTTGGCCATGGTCAAGCCGCCCCAGCCACCACCGATAATGACCCCTCGCAAGCCTCGCTTGGGCGGCAGCTCGGCCATGCTCTCGACCAAGATCGTCGGCTTGTGCACGACAGATTGCGCTGCATTCGCCTTGCCACCGCCAAGCCCGGCTGCCATCACGCCCGCGGTGGTGCCCGCGGTTCCGGCAAGAAAATTGCGTCGCGATAGTTTTTTTCCCACGTCTCTAAATCTCTTTCCGTTCCAACTCCAAGGTCACGCGCCCGGCGGCCGTTTAGGCACCTACTTTTATGGCACCGGACACTAGCAGAACGCGGCAGCGCACGCCAAGGCCGCTGGCTTGTCCCGCCCCGGGCAAGTGTGTACGCTCGCCGGCACTGTGCGAGATCAGTTGGGAGACGGAACGTGGTGCCGGGCAAGTGTGCCGAACCTGACTAGACGGCGGGTTTTGCTTGGTGCGGGTGTGGTGGTGCTGACTGGGACGGCTGCGCGTGCTCAGGAGCGTGAGCTCATCGCGCCGCCCGAGGTGCAGTCGCATGAGAAGGAACTGGTCGAGAACCGCGCCAAGGCGGAGAGCATCCTGGCGGGCATCATCGCCGGGCGACCGCTGCGTGATGGGCTGATCTCGGGCACGACGCCGGATATCGCTGAGGATGGCAGCGCGGTGCCGGTGACCTTCAAGGTCGCCTGTAGCATGTCGGGGGATGATTATCCGCACTCGGTCCATGTCATCGGCATGGTCAATCCCTTCCCCGAGATCGCGCGCTTCCATTTCACGCCGGCCTGCGGCGAAGCCGAAGTCTCGTTCCGTTGCCGCATGCGGGCTACCTCGGATCTGGTGCTGGTGGCCGACATGGCCGACGGCACCGTGGGTCTGAGCAAGCATTTCGTCGATGTCACCATGGGGGCTTGCTCGTAGGGGCGCGCGATGGCGGAACCGGACAGGCGACGGCGGTTGCGAGTGCCCAAGACGGCTGTGCCGGGCGAGATCATCCAGATCAAATGCCTCGCCGAGCATGTCATGGAGTCGGGGCGCCGCAAGCACCCCGAGACGGGCGCACTGGTTCCCCGCTTTCTGATCAAGCGCATGGAATGCCGCTACAACGGCACTCTCGTGTTCTTTGCCGACTGGTTCAATGGCATGTCGACCAATCCCTACGTCGCGTTCAAACTGAGAGCCGCGGAATCGGCCACTATAGAAGTGACGTGGATCGAGGATGACGGAACGGTGACCACGGCCGCACGCGAGATCGAGGTTGTCGAGCCGTCCGATGGCTGAGAAGGGGGCACCTACCATGATGTCAGCAAAATGCCAGATGGCGGCGCTATGCCTGGCTTTGGTGCTGCTTTTTGTATCTTTCGCAATGGCCGAGACTATCGATCGGGTGGTGGTGCGTGGCACCGGGCTGACGCGGGAGAGCGCCATCCAAAACTCGGCCGAGATTGCGGTCAGGGTGACCATGGAGCGATATGTTTTACCGAGTTCGCTGGACGCGAATGAGGAGCGGATTCGCTATCGCATCCTGGATGAGAGCCAAGCCTATCTGAAGTCTCTCGAGGTGCTGGATGAGACCACGCACTCAGAGGGCATCCATGAAGTGAAGGCCAAAGTGCTGGTGGACGTCGGTAAGCTCGCCACCTCGTTGCGAAATCTCCAGGTTACCCTGCGTTTGCTGGCCCCCGGGGCGGATCAGGCGGTCGAGGGCCGCCGCCGCGCACCGAGGGTGCCGCAGGAGATCGATTAACCCTTTGAGGCAGGCAGAATGAGTCGAATTGCTTTGTCTGACGCACCGGTATAGTATTCGAGCCAAGATACGAAGGCTGCCACTAGGGTTTCCGCGGTGCGGGACTCTTGGGAGGCAGATAAAATGCACGCTACCCGCGTGTTGAGATGCGGGTGGTGAGGAAGCGACGTCCACCGGTAGGTTGAGTGTGATCCCTTGTTGAGCCAAGTGAAGCGTAATCTAGCCCTCGAACATCGTCAGGTTCTTTAAAACTGGCGGGAGGACTGCGTTTCGATGGCTACGCTTGACTTGGAAAATGTTTGGCCGCAACGTGGACACATAGTGTGAAATCAGGGGAGGACCAGAGCTGTGATAACTCTGACTGTCAATGGTAAGTCCCACAGCGTAGAGGCGGCGGCAGATACGCCTTTGCTCTGGGTGCTACGCGAGCATCTCGGCTTGAATGGCACCAAATATGGTTGCGGTATCGGCGAATGCGGATCGTGCAACGTCCACATGAACGGCGAGCTGATCAAGTCTTGCCAGACGTCAATCGGCAAGGCTGCCGGCGCCACTATTACCACGATCGAAGGTCTCGGTGCCAATGGGCTGCATCCAGTGCAGCAGGCGTTCATCGACGAGAACGTGACCCAGTGCGGCTGGTGCATTCCTGGCCAGATCATGACTATCGCCATGATGATGGAGACCAATCCGGAGCCCACCGATCACGAGATCGACATGGCGCTGCGTGAGAATTATTGTCGCTGCGGCACATATGCGCGTGTCCGCAAGGCGATCCACAGAGCCGCTAGCTCTGCTTAAGGATAGGGGAGGCAGAGAATGAGTGAAATGATGAACATTACCCGCCGTGGCTTCATGACCACGGCTGTGGCCGCCGGTGGCGGTCTTTTGATCGGATTGCCGCTCGGTCGGAAGGGCAGCAAGATGGCTCTCGCCGCTGGCGGCGCCGAGCTGAATGCTTGGGTGCATGTCGCTACGGACAACACGATCACCATCAGAGCCAGCCAGACCGAACTCGGTCAGGGCACGACCATGGGCAACCTGATGATGTTTGCCGAAGAGTTCGAGTGTGACTGGGGTGCCGTGACCTTCGAGTTTGCGACCGGTCGTCCGGAATACGTCAATCCGCTGGTCGGCCTGCAGCTGACCGGTGGCAGCACCGCCACCCCTGGTTTCTGGGGCCCCATGCGCAAGTCGGGCGCCCAGTCACGGCACATGATGCTGCAGGCTGCTGCGAAGCAGTTTGGCGTCGATGCTGGCCAGTGTGTGGCTAAGAATAGCGTGGTCACGTGCGGCGATAAGTCGGCCACCTATGGCGAGCTTGCCGAGGCCGCGGCCGCGGAGACTCCGCCTGAGGATCCGGCGCTCAAGGGCTATGACGAGTTCGAGCTACTCGGCACGCACGTCGATCGTTTGGACAACCTGTCAAAGGTTACCGGCGCAGCCGAATATACCATGGACATCTCGGTGCCCGGCATGGTTGTCGGTGCCATCCGCCATGCGGATTTCGGTGGCAGCGTCAAGAGCTACGATGAAGCCGCGGCCAAGGCCGTGGACGGTGTCCATGACGTTATCGTCGTGGGTGCCGAGGCTCCGGCCATCTTCCTCGAGAACAACGTGCCAGCGCTGATCGTCACTGCCGACACCTACTGGCAGGCCGAGCAGGGTATGAAGGCGGCCAATCCGCAGTTCGACAGCGGTCAGTGGGCCGATCTGGACTCTGCAAAGATTTCGGCAACCTTCCACGAAGGTCTTGGCGAGGAAGGCAAGCTGGGCCGTGCAGACGGCGATGTTGACGGTGCTCTCGCGGGTGCTGCGACTGTGCTTGAGTCGGTCTACGAGGTGCCTTATATGAGCCACACGCCGCTGGAGCCGGCCAACACCCTGGCGGACTTCCGTGGAGATTCGGCCGAGATTTGGACGGCGACCCAGACACCGGGTGCCTGCTTTATCGTGGCTGAGATGATCACTGGTCTGTCTCAGGATAAGATCACGGTGCATCAGCCGTTCCTCGGCAGCGGCTTCGGTCGCCGTAACGAGGTGGACTACTTCGAGCAAGCTCTCGAGGCGTCCATGAAGGTTGGCAAGCCGGTCAAGTTGATCTGGTCGCGTGAAGAGGACATGCAGCATAACTTCCATCGTCCGGCTTATGCCGCGAAGATGACTGCTGGTCTCGATGCCGACGGCAATCCAATCGCATGGAGGCACAAGCTTGCAGGTCCTGGCATCTGGCTGTCGCCGATGCGCTCGTCTCGTCTCAAGGACCTGTTCGCCGGTTCCGACTTCATGAACGGCATGCAGGAGAGCGGCGTCGATTTCCACAGCGTCCAGGGTGCCAAGGATATCGGCTACGACTTCGCCAACCTTGAAGTCGAGTGGGTACAGAAGGACTTCCCGGTGCCGATCGTGTTCTTCCGTGGTGTGGGTAACACCCAGAACGCGTTCTTCGCCGAGTGCTTCATGGATGAGATCGCGGATGCCTCTGGACAGGATCCCTTCGAGCTTCGCCAGAAGCTGCTTGCCAAGGAGCCGCGCATGCTTGCGACTCTCGAACTGGCGGCCGAGAAGTCTGGCTGGGGCACGCCTCTGGATCGTGGGCATCATCGTGGCATCGCCTTCCACAACAGCTTTGACTCGCCGTTCTGCGACGTCGTCGAGCTGTCCGTGCGTGGTGGGCGTCGCGTGACCATCCACAAGGTCACTCGTGCCATCGACTGCGGTATCGTTATCAATCCTGATAGCTGGGACTCGCAGATGGCGAGCGGCTTGCTCCAGGGCCTCCATCATGTCTTCCTGGCCGAGCATACTGTGTCGCAGAACAAGCTTGTGCAGAGCAACTTCAACACCTACAAGTTGCCACGCATTTCGCAGATGCCTGAGTTTGAAGCTCACGCGGTGCAGAACACGAATGATCCGACTGGTATCGGTGAGCCCGTGTTCCATACCGTGGCACCTGCAGTTTGCAACGCGATCTTCGCTGCGACGGGCAAGCGTCTGCGCTCGCTGCCGCTGAAGAACCACGGCATGAGCCTAGCCTAAAAACCTTATGGAAGCGGGTCGGGGCATGCGCTCCGGCCCGTCTTCTAGACGGGAAAGATAATTTCCGGTGGTCTGTTATGGCCACCGGATTTTCTTTGAGCAAAAGGAACCATGAGGAAAATAAGAAACCTAGTACTGGCAGCCTCAATGCTGCTGACGCCCGCGGCACTGGCCGACGAGGTCGCTAATGAAGTGATCCTCGAAGCAGGCGAACGCACTTTCAACGTCCATTGCACCGTCTGCCATGGCCCCGGCGGCAGCGGTGGCGCCGGCCCGCGCCTTACGGACCAATACACACTGCATGGAGAGGAGTACGAAGAGATGCTGTCGGTGATCACTTCCGGCGTGCTTGATGTAGGGATGCCCAAATGGAGTCAGCGTCTAAGCGAGCAGCGCCTGCGTCAGGTGGCAGCTTACGTGTTTAGTCTGTTCGGAACTCGGCCCAGGGACAAGCCGCCGGGCGAGAATGCCAACCTCACTCTGATGTAGGCATGCCCTGAAAGGCGCGCGTATGACGGAAGCGCGCGTCTGCACTGTCGCTGCCTATGTGTTTAGTCTCTACGCCACGCGCCCAACACAAATGAGACGGCGGGCGAGCATAAGTTCACTGGGCGATAGGCGGCATGATCTCGTAGACCCAGTAGCTGCCGTAATTTGCTACCAGCTTGAGCTCTTCAAGCTCGAGCGGCTCGAACTCGCCGAACGGCAGCAAACCTGCCAGAAGGGAGTCGGCGGTCTTCTCGTCGGCGAGATAGTAAACGCGGTTGCGGGCGACGTTGATTAATTCAACCGCATAGATGCTGAACCCTTGCTTGGCCAGCCAATCCTTGACCTGTCGGATATCGCTGTGGATATCTCCCGTGCGGGAAAAGTCGCGATAGCCGACCCCGAAAATCTGCGGTCGTGCTAAGGCAAGTTTGTAGGCGTCAGCGAGTTGCACTGTGATGAAAGCCCGGCGTCCGCCGGCAATCTCAGCAAGGGCCCTGGCGCCTTCGGCCGGCGTTGCCGCCATGGCATCGAGAAAGCGGCCGAAGCCTACGCCGCCATCCTCAGGAAGACGCCAGAAAACTCTCTCCAGGGATTCTATGGACTTGCGCCGGTCGATCCACTCCGGCGGTACGATCAGGGGTCGGGGCAAATTTTCGTCGTAGAGAATCGCGACGCCCGTGAGGGCTGCGAGTTGGCGGCTGGTGTCCCACCAGGCAAGAAGCAGCGCATCGTCCGGCACGTGCTCGGCGACTGCCTCTGCAAGCAGATCGAGGTCCTGCGGCCGGCCGGCTAGCGCCAGCGGCACGGCGCCGGTGGCATTCTGCCAATCGAGCAGTACCGGTGCCGCCCCCTCGCCAAGATCGGCGACGTGGAGTTCAGCGAGGTCCGCGCCGCTGTCGCTATGGCGCACGGCGAACTTGCGAATCGCCAGCTTGGCCGGTGCCCGCAGTGCGAGATCGGGGAACGCGGTGATGTTGCCTTCGGCGATAAGCTCGTAGCGGTAGGGCGCCGGCTTGGGCATGAGCAGGTCACAGCCTGCCCAGTCGACCAGCACGAAGCCAACGATGATGCATGCCCCGTACAGGTAGGGCAGACGGCGGCTGAGCCAGCTCTGGCCCGGGCCGTTAGCGGGCGTCGTCAGTGTCCGACCTTCTGCGACGCAACAGCAGTCCGGTCACGCCAACCAACATCAGTACACCGCCCAGGCTGCCCACGGAGGCGCGCTCGAAGTCGCTGTCGAGATCGAGCATGGCGAGGCCCGTCTTCTGCTCGACGGCCGCAAGCCGCGCGCGGATTGATGCCATCTCGCGCAGCCGGGTGTCCGCATCCATGACGCGCGCATAACAGCCGACCAGCGGGCTCCAGCCCTCGCTGTAGGCCCAGCCGCCGGGATTGGCGTGCATGGCGCCCTTGTAGAGCTGGTTGAGGTCGTTGCGGCAGCCGCTAGCATGCTCGAACTCGATGGCGCTGGGGTTGTTGCCGGACGCAATGAACATCTGGAAGAACTCGCCGGCACCGTCCTCTACGGGCTCGGGTGGCGCGGGGCGGTTGTCGTCTTGGCCAATCAGCAGGCCCTCAGCATGCAGCGCCTCGAGCGCGCGCTTGGCTTCCTGCTGCACTGTGACCCCGGCCTTGATGTTGTTGTCCGCCATCTCCTGATAGGCTCGCGCGAAGCTCTCCGAATGGCAGCGGCTGCAATTGGCGATCCAGGCTTCCTTGCGCTGCTCGAACCAGCTGTCGTCGAGATTGTCGGCGATCTCGGGCATCGGCGTGAAGCCCCAGCGTACCTTGCGCACCAGGTTGTGGCCGAACTGGCCCTTGAACTCGAAATGGCAGCTGGCGCAGGTCGGTGCGGTCTGCCTCCCCAGCGCATAGGCGTCCTGCAGGCGCACCTCCCAGTCCCAATCGTCGCCGCTGGTCTGGTAGATCGTGCCGTGCTTCGACAGCATGTAATTCTCGAACTCGTTGTGCGCGATGCCGTTGTGGCAGGTGGCGCAGGCCTCGGGCTTGCGCGCCGCCGCGGCCGAGAAGGTGTGCCGTGTATGGCAGCCGTCGCACTTGTTCTGGTTTGAGTGGCATTCGGCGCAGCCCTCGGCCACCTCGCGCTCGGCAAGCCCGGCCCACATGGCAAGCTCTACTATGCCGTGATAGTCGAGCGCATGGGACGGGCGTCCTGCCGGCCACTGCTCCTGCGGCCAGTTGAGCGTGTCACGCTCCGATTCGCGCTCGGCGAACTCCTGCAAATGACAGGCGCCGCAGACCGCCGCGTCGGGTAAGCGCAGGTCGCGCTTGTGGTCCGCCTGGCCTTCGCGCATAAGCTCGACATGGCAGTCCATGCAGCTCACCTCATTGAGGGTGTCACCCTCGTCGAGGTAGCCGAGCGCTACCAGATTGCGCTCCACTGCCGCCAGCTTCTCCTTCTTGTAGAAGCGCGGATCCTCGGGGCTGAGATTGCGGATGGCGTTGAGATTGGCATGCGCGCTCGCCTTCCAAGCCATGGTGTGGCCGGCGGTGTCCTTCTCGTGACATTTGACGCAGCCCTGGCGGTCCGAGCCTTTGCCCTTCTCGGGCGGCTCGTAGAAGCTTTGCGGATTGGTGTATTTGCTGAACGGGATGGGATCCCAGAAATCGGCCAGGCTGCCTTCACCGGCGCCTTCGGCCGGGTCGTGGTAGCGCCATTCGAGCACATCGTAGAGCTCCGCCGGATCGCCGCCTTCATCGACCGGAAAGACGCCAAGCACCTCGTATGTCTCGGGCGGGATATCGGCCTGAGCGGTACCGGCCAGCCCTATCGCAACCAGCCACGTCAGACCCCATCGGCTCACACGGTTCATGGAAACTCCCATCGTCCTACCAATTCTCCGTCGGCTCTTGGAAATGCCGCAAATGCCAGTTTGCGTCCTTATAGGCCTCGCTCTCTTCGCCGGGGCGATTGCGCCCGAGCGCAATCTCCATCTCGCGCACCTCGCGATAGTGCTTGGCCATATCGGCTGGCGGTAAGGCAATGCGCGCGCCGGCCATCGGCGTGTGGCAGGAGATACAGCTCGTGGTCTTGGCGTCGTAGCTGCGCCCCACCACCCCTAGGATGAGGATCAGCCATAGCGCCACCGTTCCGCCCGCCATGATTAGCCGCGTGCGCTTCGCCATGCGCGGCTGCTCGCTCCAGCGCTTGCGCCCGAAGAGGAACGGTACAGCGAGCAGGAACAAGAGCACCCCGAGGGGGAGCCAGAAAGTGCCGATCTGGCGCAGGGCGGCATCCTCGGCGCCGAACTGCCAGAAGGGCTCGAAAACCGCCAGCAGGTACCATTCCGGTCCCGGCACGCTGACGCCGTGATCCGGCAACGGCGGCATGTCGTGGTTGGTAGGCACCCGGTAGGCGATCGACAGCACGACGATCAGCACGAAGGTGATCACCACCGAGATACCCGCCTTGAAGGCATGCTTGGGATAGAAGCGGTGGAACTCCTGAGGATAGGGTGCATCATACTTGTCATCGACAAGAAGATCTCTGCCCTTCACGTCCTTCGCTTCCCTGACTTTTGCCATCTCTGCGCTTCCCTACAACGGCTCCGCGATGCCGTGCTTTTTGACCATCGTGAAATGGAAGAACAGTGACATAAACAGAATCGCCGGCAGCACGAGCACGTGGATGATGAAGGTTCGATAGATGGTGAAGGTGTCGAGCAGGAAGGTTTGCACGAAGCTACCGATAACGGGCCAGGTCTCCACATAGTCGACCCAGATCGCGTAGGACCAATAGGCCCGCCAGTCCCAGGGCAGGATAATGCCGGTGACCACGAACAGAAAGACCAGGACAAACTGCGCCACGCCCGACAGCCAGTTGAATTCGCGTGGGTTGCGATAGGCGCGGCGGTAGAACACCGTGACCATGTGCGTAAACACGGTCGCAACCAGTAGGGTAGAACCCCAACGGTGCATGTTACGCATCAGCCAGCCGCCGCTGACCTCGTTGCTCATCTGCTCGATACTTTGCAGCGCCAACTCTGGATTGGGCATGTAGAACATGACCAGGAATATGCCCGTGAGCAGTTGCAGCACGATGATGAACAGCGAGATGCCACCGAAGCAATAGTAATAGGCGTTGTTGGGGACTGCCTGCGACAACTTCTTGCGCACGAATCCGCCTGTACCGGTTCGTGACTCGAACCACTGGTAGAGCCCAGAACTCATAGACCGTTGTCTCCCCTCTCAGTCGGCATTCGCCGTTGGCGCCAAAATAGCCTTCTCGGCAGCCCCTTGGCCAGAGCGGAGGGCAATATCCACCATACTCATTCCTCACTTGACGCGGGCCTGAGAGTCGGGGACCGTGCGCGCCATGGTGCGTTACACGACAAGGCAACTTGCGGCGCTGCTCGTCATCTTGCTTGCAAGCCCTGCGGCAGCATTTGACGACACCGACCTGCAGCGCATGGTGGCACTCAATCAGTGCGAAGCCTGTGACTTGCGCGAGGCAAGGCTGGCGGGTGCGGACCTCAGCCGCGGCGCCTTGCCCGGCGCGGACTTGCGCCAGGCCGACTTGCGCCAGGCCGATCTCAGTGATGCGCGCCTGCCCCAAGCGCGCCTTGCCAAGGCCGACATGAGCGGTGCCGATCTCACCGGCGCGGTCCTCGGCCAGGCCGATCTGCGCAATGCCATTCTCGCTGGCGCCGACATGGGGTTTGCCGATTTGCGGGGGGCGGAACTCAGCAATGCCAATCTTGTTGGCGCTCGTCTCGTCCGCGCTGAACTCGGCCGCGCCACCCTGCGCCGTAGCGATCTGACCGGCGCCAATCTCGGCAAGATCGAAGCCATCGATGCTGATCTTTCGGGTGCCACGCTGATCGGCGCTAACCTGATAAGGGCTAATTTGCACAAGGCGTTCATGGGCGAGGCCGATCTCACAGGCGCATTTATGACCGAGGCCGTGCTCAGCCGCGCCGATCTGGCCGGTGCGGTCATGGTTGAGGCCGATCTCGAGCAGGCGAACCTGCGTGGCGCCTTTCTCAACGACGTAGATTTCAGCCAGGCCAACCTAGTGGATGCCGATCTGTCGGGCGCTGACCTGAGCGGCGCCATCCTGTATCAGACGAGGGCGAGCGGCGCCAATCTTGCCCGTGTCACCCTGAGCAGTGCCAGCCTCAGCGACGCCGATCTCAGTGGTGCTGATCTGACGGGCGCGCTGGCCGATGCCAGTGACATGACTGCTGCGCTGCTGGTCGGCGCGACACTGACCAAGGCGGACCTTGACGGTGCCACGCTCGATCGTGCCGACCTCACAGGCGCAACGCTCCGCTATGCCAACTTGCGCGGCGCCAAGCTCGCGGGCGCTGACCTTAGCGGTGCCGTGCTGCGCAAAGCGAATCTCACCAAGGCTGATCTCACCGGCGCTAAGTTGGAGGGCGCAGACCTCACCGGCGCCATCCTTTGTGGCACGACGCTGCCGTCAGGCGAAGAAGAGAACGGGGGATGTAGAGAATGATGCGCATCGTGCTTTGCCTGATCGTTTTCGCCACGCCGGCGCTCGCCTTCGACGAGAGGCAACTCATGGCGCTCAAGGCCGAGGGCCAGTGCATCGCCTGCGATCTCTCGGGTGCTGATCTCACCGGTGCCGATCTCGCCCACGCCAATCTCTGGCGCGCCGACCTGCATGGCGCCAACCTGGCTGGCGCCGATCTCAGTGGCGCCAACCTGCGTGATGCCAACCTAGCCGGGGCTGATCTCAGCGAGGCGACTCTCAGCGAGGCCAATCTCAAATATGCCGCGTTGTCCGGTGCCAGCCTGCACGCGGCCAACCTTGCGGGCGCAAATTTGCTCGCCGCCGACCTCGTGGCGGCAAACCTCGGCGAGGCCGATCTGACCTATGCCTACCTCGCCCATGCGGACCTGCGCGGCGTCAGCGTGGCTGGGACCACCTGGCGGAACGCTACGCTCAGCGAAGCGGACCTCGACGGTGTTGATCTCAGCGACCTCGACCTCACCAGCACCGCCTTGCGCAACACCAAGGTCGCCGGCGCTACCTTTTGCCGCACCCAAACCCCCTGGGGTCAGGAAGACTCGGGCTGCTGAGGCTGCTGGAAACACCCGCACAAGAAGTTGATTTCCAAGCGAAACCAGGCATTGGGTTCGGTTCGTAATTTTGCCTTCCAGCCGCAGGCCGTTGTTACCTAGCGATCTTCACCCCAGTAAGCTAGAGCGAGACTGGTCTTCGCCTGATGAACAGGGTATTCCCCTGACAACGGGGCAAGAGCGAGGATGAAGACCCATGGACGATCCGCATTTCTTCAATTTGCATGATCTCAGCCAGGGCATCGCGCGCGTCTTGGCTGAAGGCCTAGAGACCCGCGTATTCCCCGGCGAGAACGTAATGCTGTCGGTGGTACGCATGGCGCCTAACAAGTCCGGAAGCATGCACAGTCATGCCGAGGAGCAGTGGGGCGTGATGCTCGAAGGCAGCGGCGTGCGCATTCAGGACGGTATAGAGCACCCAGTCGCGGCGGGTGATTTCTGGCAGTCGCCGGGTCACGTCGAGCATGGCCTTCGCGCCGGATCCGAGGGCGCTCTGGTGCTCGACATCTTCAGCCCACCGCGCGACGAGTACCGCAAGCAGGGAGTGGGCTTTGGCACGTGAGGTCGAGGCCGCCCTACTGACCGAGCGCATCGCCGCCGTGGTGGCAAGTGGATCCGCGACGGCGTCGGGCGGGTCGATGCTATGACAACCGGCTACACGGTGCTGGACGAGCCGCCAGTGAAACTCGACTAACGCGCGTTGCGCGCGCCGTCGACCATGTAGACCGAACCCGAGCAGTGGCTGCTTTCGTCGGCAGCGAGGAATAGCATCACCTTGGCGATTTCTTCCGGTTCCGCATAGCGACCGAGAGGCGAGCTACGGGCGTAGCGGGCGTGCACGCCTTCCGGATCGTCAGGGTCCATGCCAGCTTCGAGGGAGCGCATCATGCGCGTCTCGACAGGAGAGGGGTTTATGCTATTGACGCGCACGCCCTCCGGCCCGCCTTCGAGCGCTGCCGAGCGCATCAGGCCGATGACGCCGTGCTTGCTCGCGACATAGGCGCTCATGCCTTCGCGCCCGCGCACACCAGCAATAGACGAGGTCAGTACGATGCTGCCGCCACCGCGCCTAGCGATGGCCGGCAGAGTGTGCTTGAGACCTAGCCAGACGCCGCGCAAATTGACCGCGATGACACGGTCGAAGGTCTCCTCGGGATAATCGGCGATGGGCTGAACGACGCCTTCGATGCCCGCGTTCAGAAGTGCGATGTCAAGTCCGCCGAAGTGTTTCTCTGCCGCTGCCACGCAACTGCGCATCGCCTCACCGTTGGAGACATCGGCGGCAACGCAGGCGATATCGTCGCCGGCAAGTTTGGCCATGCCCCCTTCCTCAATGTCGACCAGCACCAGCTTCGCGCCTTCCTTGGCAAACAGCCGCGCCGCCGCCGCGCCGATACCCCCCGCCGCTCCCGTGATCAGCGCCACCTTGTTCCGCAAACGCTCCATAAACCAAACCCTTTCAAAGAGTTACAGTAATATAGCCCAGTCTAGCGCGCAGGTCAGCGCCTCGTCGTGACACCGGCTCTTGCCGGCGATACCGAAACTGAATAACGGTTTCGTACACGACGTGCTGTTCGGCGGTTATGCTGATGGTGGTCCCAAGGACTGGTGGGTCAACCGCTTCGTCGAGGACCCTGTGGTCATGCTGTTCGATGGCTGACCTTCGACCGCCATTGGCATACGCTTGATACCCTGGTGGATCAGTACAACGCCTCAAGGCGCTCGCCGTAACACTCCAGAATCTGATGTCGACGCAGTTTCATGGTTGGCGTCATCATCTCGTTCTCGACCGTGAACGGCCCGTCGGCGACGACGAAGCGGCGCATCTTCTCGATAACCGATAGCTGGGCATTTGCCCGCTTTACGGCATCGTCGAGCGCCAAGTAAAAATCCTTGTCCGTGGCCAACTGGGCGAGGTCAGCTGGCTTGCCGTTGGCCCTGGCCCAGTGCACCACAAAATCCTGAGTTGGTACCACCAGCGCCACCAAATGTGGGCGCTGGTCGCCCATCACCATGGCCTGCTCGATCTCGGGTTCGAGCGCGAGGATACCCTCGATGCGCTGCGGCGAGACATTGTCGCCGCCAGAGACGACGATGATATCCTTCTTGCGGTCGGTGATCTCGATATAGCCGTCCTCATCAATGACGCCGATATCGCCGGTATGCAGCCAACCGTCCTGAAGTGCTGCAGCGGTCTCTTCCTCCAGGTTCCAGTAGCCGTCCATCAGCAGCGGTCCGCGCACCAGGATCTCGCCGTCCTCGGCAATGCGCGCTTCCGTGCCGGCTGTAGGCGGACCTACCGTGTGCAGCTTGATGTTGTTCGGCGGGTTGCAACTAATCACTGGTGCTGCTTCGGTCTGGCCGTAACCTTGTAGAAGGCGCAGGCCGAGGGCGGTGAAGAAGATGCCAATCTCAGTATTGAGTGGCGCGCCGCCTGAGACCAGCGCCTTGAGCCGCCCACCGAAGCGCCCGCGCACCTTGTTGCGCACGAGCTTGTCGACGATGGCGTTGTCGAGGCGCTCGAACCAGTTCATGCCGCCTGGGTCCTCATAGGCCTTGCGTCCGATCTTGACTGCGCGCCAGAACAACATCTCCTTAAAGCCGCCTTGGCGCTTGACGCCTTGCAGGATGCGCCCGCGCATCAGCTCGTAGAGGCGCGGCACTGCGGTCATGACGGTCGGGCACGCCTCAATCAGATTGGTGGTCAGGGTCTCGACCCGCTCGGCGTAATAGATTTGCGCGCCGATGGCGATGGGAAACATCAACCCGCAGCTATGCTCGTAGGAGTGCGAGAGCGGTAGGAAGGAGAGGAAGACCTCGTCGTCGAGGCCGAGCGAGACCAGCAACTCATAGGCGCCGACGCAATTGGCGAGAATCGCGCGGTGGCTGAGCATGACCCCCTTGGGTGGGCCACCCGTGCCCGAGGTGTAGATCAGGCAGGCAACGCTGTCGGACATGATTTGCGAGCCTTCGGCAAGCGGATTGCCCTCACCCTGCGCGCCCTCGTCGAGCGTGGTCTGCCAACGCACCACCATGTCACCGCCGCCGCCCTCGGGCTCCTCGATGGCGATTACCCGCTCGAGTGTCGGGGCACGCGCTGCCGCCTGCAGCAGCGGCGCTGCCAGCGTCGCTGTGGAGACGATGGCAAAACGGGCGCCGCTATCGACCAGAATATGCGTCTGGTCGTGCGCGGTGTTGGTGGTGTAGGCCGGCACGCTGACCCCGCCTGCTGCCATGATGGCAAAATCAGCGATCGCCCAGTGCGGCGCATTCTCCGAGACCAGCATAACGCGATCGCCGGGCTGCAGGCCCCAGACGCGTAAAGTGCGCGCCAGCGCGTTCACCTGGTCGGCCGCTTCGCGCCAACTCGTCGGTCGATATTCACCGTCGACCTTGCCCCAGAGGAACGGCGCGTCGCCTTTCGCTTGCGCCTGCTCGTGCAACATGGTCACCAGGTTCGGCCAGGTATTGAGCTTCATCGGTCGTGTCCCTCATTCCCCATAGCTCGACTCTACACCATTGGCAGCATGGCACGAGACGCCATATAGCTGGGGGATGCGAGACTCTCAGGAGACGAGAATGACGGAGACTGCTACCAACGACGGGCTCGGCGATCTGCCCTGCTGGGATCTGTCCGACCTCTATGCTGGGCGAGAGGCTGAGGCGCTGAGTGCCGATTTGGACGAGGCGGAGCGCGCTGCCGAGGATCTTGCTGGGCGCTATCGCGGCCGCTTGGCGGAGATCGATGGCGCCGGCTTGGCGGCGCTGCTCGACGCATACGAGGCGCTTGCCGACACCCTGGGTCGCATCATGAGCTACGCCTATCTCGAATATGCGGGCGACGTCAGCGATGCTGAGGCCGGGCAGTTTTTGCAAACTATGCAGGAGCGCGTGAATGGAATTGGCACGACGACGCTGTTCATCACCCTCGAACTAAACCGCATCGACGATGACGTCCTCGGACGCCAACTCAAAGCGCCGGCGCTGGCGCGCTGGCGGCCTTGGATTCGCGACACCCGCGCCTTTCGTGATCATCAGCTCTCGGACGAGCTCGAGAAATTGCTGCATGAAAAGGCCGTGGTGGGGCGAAGTGCCTGGGTACGCCTGTTCGATGAGACCACGGCGCGACTGCGCTTCGACCATCGCGGCGAGGCTCTAAACAGCGCGGCGGCGTTTGACCTGTTGTCATCGAAGGACGGCGAGGTGCGGCGTGATATTGCGGCCGAGATTTCGTGCGTGCTTTCCGAGAATGTGCAGACCTTCGCGTTAATCACCAACACCCTTGCCAAGGATAAGGCGGTCGAGGACCGCTGGCGCAACTTCGCCAGACCCATCTCGCAACGAAACTGTGAGAACCTGGTCGAGGATGAGGTTGTCGAGGCGCTGATCGCGGCGGTACGAGAGGCCTATCCACGTCTCTCCCATCGCTACTACGCGCTTAAGGCCAGGTGGATGGGCAGCGATGCGCTCGACTATTGGGACCGCAACGCGCCCCTGCCCGAGGACGACGATCAACTCGTGCCCTGGGAACAGGCGCGAACGACGGTGCTCGATGCCTACAACGCGTTCTCACCTGAGTTGGCGGCAATCGGCCGGCGCTTCTTCGACGGCGCCTGGATTGATGCACCGGTGCGTGGCGGCAAGGTACCTGGTGCCTTCGCCCACCCTACGGTGCCGTCGGCGCACCCCTATCTGTTGCTCAACTATCAGGGACGTGTGCGCGATGTCATGACGCTGGCTCACGAGCTCGGTCATGGCGTGCATCAGGTTTTAGCCGGCGCGCAAGGTGCCCTGATGGCGGAGACCCCGCTGACGCTGGCCGAGACCGCGAGCGTATTCGGTGAGCAGTTGACCTTCCGTGCCATGCTGGCGGGCGAGGGGGATGCGGTGCGCCGGCGCGTCATGATCGCCGGCAAGGTTGAGGATATGCTCAATACCGTGGTGCGCCAGGTCGCTTTCTGCGAGTTCGAGCGGCGCCTGCATGAGGCCCGGGCAGTGGCCGAGCTAACGCCCGACGCCATCGGCGATCTCTGGATGTCGGTACAGGGCGAGAGTCTCGGTCCGGCGATCAGAATGGACGACAGCTATCGCTGCTACTGGTCCTACATACCCCACTTCATCCACACGCCGTTCTACGTCTATGCCTACGCCTTCGGCGATTGCCTGGTGAACGCGCTCTACGCGGTCTACCAGGATGCCGAGGTGTGCTTTGCCGATCGCTATCTAACAATGCTACGTGCTGGCGGTACCCTGCGGCACAAAGAGCTGCTGGCGCCGTTCGAGCTAGATGCGAGCGACCCCGCCTTCTGGCACCGGGGCCTCAACGTCATCGCCGGCCTCGTTGACGAGCTGGAAGGCGCACTGGCAGAGCCAGTATGAGCGACGACGTTGCGATCGGGGCGCGAGTTCGCCGCGCGAGTTCGTCTTTGTCGACCGCGCCGCCATCAGCCTCGGCTCGGTGTCGCCAAAAACCAGAAAGATGTCAGCCTACTACGCTCAGGCTTTTCCGTGATTCTCGACAAGGCTCTATTTGTTAATGCCAAGGCGACGAAGTATCAATAACCATCTACGCCGCCTCAAAAGACGACACGGCGGTGAAACTGCCCTTTCAGAAGTAATGTTCTTATTATATGAAGGGATGGGAGCCCCTCTGTACTGTTGCCGACACTCTCCTATAAGGAAATAGAATGAGACACTTGTTTCTAATCGCGTCCGTTTTGTTGTCTGGTATTGTATTTTCATCACCCCTGACGGCTCAGCAGATCCCTACAGAGGTTCCGCCCAACGCCTGGGTTAAGGCCTGCACGGATGACGAAAAACCGGAAACATGCAGAATTATCCAGTATCTCTACATTAGCCAAGAAATTGATGGCGAGGTAAAGACAATTGGCAAAATTCTTGGCTTGACGGTGCTATATTTGGAGGACGCGAATTCGAACGAACGTGTTCCTTACATGAGTATCCAAATGCCGTTGGGCGTGGATCTGCGTGTTGGAGGCGTGGCGAGGGTTGACGAAGGCAACGAAACCAAACTTGAATATCTACGGTGTAGGAACAGCGGATGCGACGCCAGTCTTAGGCTTGATGAGGACTCGGTGCGCGCCCTTAAGGGTGGGGCCGTCCTTTCGGTCGGCTTTTTGCCCTGGGAGGCCAACGAAGTAACCGTCGTCGGGGTGACTTTGAAAGGTTTTACAAAAGCCTTCAACGAGATAAAATAAAATTCGACAGCCTAAAAAACCAAGTGTCACGCTGGGGATGGCAGGTTCATCAGACAAGCCGAAGGCGCTAACCGTTTTACAGGCGCTGAACCTCGCCGTGCAGCATCATAGTGCGGGCCGCTTGTCAGAGGCTGAAAGTGTTTATCGACAGATACTGCAATCTCATCCCGATCAGATCGATGCCTTGCATCTGCTTGGTGCAATCGCCAATCAAGTGGGGAAAAACGATATTGCCATCGATTTGATAACCAAGGCCATCGCCATCAAGCCGGATTTCGCCGAGGCGCACAACAACCTCGGTAATGCCCTTGGGAAACTTGGCCGGGCGGTCGAGTCCGAGGCAAGTTACCGGCGCGCCCTGGAAATCAACCCCGATTACGCGGACGCTCTTTATAATTTGGGCAGTTACAACTTGCGGGTGGGTAAACTGGATGAGGCAAGAATGCAACTGGAGAGGGCCGTCACCCTGAAACCAGATTTTTCCGAAGCCCACAACAACCTTGGCAACGCGCTGCTGGACCAGGGGACAGTAGACGGGGCTATCGATTGCTATCACAAGGCCCTTGCTATCAATCCCGGTTTCGCTGAGGCTAACTTTAACCTTGGCAACGCATACCGTGTATCTGGGCGTCTGAAAAAGTCCTGCGCCTGCTACCGCAAGGCCCTGTCTATCAAGCCCGATTACGCCGACGCCCACAACAATCTTGGCGTTGCACTCCAGGGTCTGGGACGGCAGGATGAGGCCTTTCCTTGTCACCGGCGGGCAATTAGCCTCAATCCCGAGAATGACATTTACTGGGCCGGCATGGCGACGTCTCTGGAAGCGGTCGCATTCGAGTCAGCCGATGACGCCCTCTGGCAAGATCTGTTGCGCCTGTTGGAACGGCCCACGGTAAAACCTGCCGGCGTAAGCCGGTCACTTGTCAGCGCCCTTCGTCATCATCCGGACTTCGCGCGCATATTGCAACGGACGGACACCGGCAAACCGGCGGGTGAAATTGTCTATGCGGAGGTAGCGTCGCAACTGTCGACGATCGCTCTTTTACTACGGATCATGGAGTTGAGCCCGATCATTGATTTAAAGGCCGAGCGGATGCTGACGGTCCTACGGCGCGCCATGCTGGAAGAGACGATGGCGGAAAAGACGACGGCGAAAAAGATGGACGCAAAAGGTCTGCCATTTACCGCGGCCCTGGCCCTGCATTGTTTTGTCAACGAGTACGTCTATTACGAAACAGACGAAGAAGTGGCCGCGCTCGAGCGGCTTCAGCAATGGATTGCGACCCGGCTGGAGCAGGCGCGTGATGTGCCGCCATCCGTCGTTGCCGCGCTCGGCGCCTACAGGCCACTCCATAAATTTCCCTGGGCCCGGGAATTGTCCGGGCGCGAGTGGCCCGATGACATCAGGGAAGTGATTGAGCGGCAAATATCGCAGCCGCTGCGAGAACGGGCGCTCAAGTCTCAGATCCCCTGTTTGACGCCGATCAGAGATTCGGTCTCTCAATCGGTTCGCGAACAATACGAGGAAAACCCGTACCCGCGCTGGGTCAAGACCCATATCCATGCCGAAAGCAGGACAATCGGCGCTGTTTTGGGAACGCCGCACCTCAACCTTGATCTGGGCGACTACGAGTCTCCCGAAAATCCGGAAATTCTGATCGCTGGCTGTGGCACGGGGCAGCATGCCGTCAATACAGCCGCCAGATTCCGGAACGCGCGGGTGCTCGGCGTCGACTTGAGCCTGAGTAGCTTGTCCTACGCCATAAGGGCAACCGATGCGCTCGGCTTATCGAACATTGAGTACGCCCAGGCCGATATCATGGAACTGGGCGGTCTCGGGCGGCAATTCGATCTCGTCGAATGCGGCGGGGTCCTTCACCATCTTGGCGATCCATTGGCCGGCTGGCGGGTTTTGGTCAACCTATTGCGCCCCGGGGGGGTCATGAAGATCGCCCTCTACAGCGAGACCGCGCGCCAGGATATCATTGCCGGGCGCGCCCTGATTGCCGGCAAGGGGTACACGGCTTCTTGCGAAAACATTCGCCGTTGCCGGCACGATATCATCGCCATGGCTGAAGACGGGGATTCGGAGATGGCGAAAACATCTGACTTAGCGGACTTCTACAGCCTGAGCGAATGCCGGGATCTGCTCTTCCACGTTCAGGAGCACCATTTCACGTTGCCGCAGATCGGGAAAGCCCTGAAAACTCTCAAGCTCCGGTTCCTCGGGTTTGAAATGCACGATCAGAAACCATTGCGGGCGTTCCAGGCGTCTCATCCGAAAAAAAGTGAACTGACCTCGCTGCCCCTGTGGCACGCGTTTGAACGCGAGAATCCCGATACGTTCCGGAGCATGTATCAGTTCTGGTGTCGAAAGGTGTCGGATGGCCGGATCGGCGGCGTCTTGGGGGGAAGTGCGGGAATATCGACAGGCCAAAGTTAGTGCGGGAATATCGACAGGCCAAAGTGTAAGGCGTCTCTTAACGAATACCTCCAATGTGTCACTAAAATGTGACCAGAAAGGCATCGCAAGACCTCTAAAGCCTTTGGTGCGAACTGACTATTTTTAATGTTGCAATAATGCCACAACCGCTCGGCACTACCCATCAAGGTGCAATTTAGC
>JASLYQ010000029.1 GCA_030739735.1 Alphaproteobacteria bacterium
TGGTTGCGGCTGAGGTGGTCGAGGAATGCACCAGCGTGGTCGAGGCCGACCACAGCAACTTGGTTGCCGAGATTTTGCGCGGGCAGGGAACCTTCACCGAATGGGACCACTACCCCAAGGGTGATATCTACGACGGAGCTACCCACTCGCAGTACTACTACCATGCGCATCCATCCAATCTGCGGGCCAACGAGCACGGACATTTCCATCTCTTCGTGCGCCAAAAGGGCATGCCCGAATCCATCAAGCCCGCGGCTCTGCCATCGTCGGTGCAAAGGCCTCTGGGTAACGATGCGCTGGCGCACCTGGTGGGGATATCGATGGATTCCGAGGGCCGGCCGATACGTATGTTCACGGTCAACCGCTGGGTCACCGGCGAGACCTGGTACAACTCAAATGACGTGATCGCGTTGCTCGACCTCTTCGAGATTAGCCACGCCGTCCCCTCATGGCCCACCAACCGCTGGGTAGGTGCCATGGTAAAGCTGTTTCAGCCACAGATCGGTTGGCTGCAGACCGAGCGCGACGAGGCGGTCAAGCTGTGGCATCTGGATAATCCCGAGGCTAAGCAACCGGTCTACGAGGACCATGGACTCGAGGTCACCTCGGTGGTCGAGGTTTCGGTCCAGACCCAGATCAAACTGGTGCGTAAAACGGCCGCAGTTGCCGACTGAGCCCAGGCGTTACTTGCCGCTTCTTCAATCAAGCACCGATTCGGGCAGCCAGAGGGCAAGCTCGGGAAAGCCGATCACAGCCATCAGGCCGATCACCTGAAGGATAACGAAGGGGATGATGCCAACATAGATCTGCTGGATTTTTACCCCTTCGGGCGCCACCCCCTTCATGTAGAAGAGAGCGAATCCGAATGGTGGTGTTAAAAACGATGTTTGCAGGTTCACAGCCAGCAGGATGGCAATCCAGGGAATGATGGTCGTCGCTTCTGGCACATGATCGCCGAAATCCATGGTGCGCATAATCGGCGCGAACAGCGGCAGGACGATCAGCGTGATCTCGATCCAGTCGAAGAAGAAGCCGAGCAGGAAGACCAGTACCATCATCATGATCAGCAAACCCCAGGAGCCTAGGGCGGCCTGGGTGACGTAATGGTGCACCAGATCGTCGCCGCCAAGCGAGCGATAGACATAGGAGAACGCGGTGGCACCGATGAAGATGCCGAAGATCATGCCGATGGTAAGCGCTGAGCGCTCTGAGACGTCCTTGAGGACGCGCCAGTTGAGCTTGCGGTTGGCGATTGCTAGCAGGAGGGCACCAAGGGCACCGACGCCGGCCGCCTCGGTGGGTGTCGCCCAGCCAGCGAAGATTGAGCCTAGCACGAAGACGATAAGCAGGATCGGTGGCACGAAGCTGCGCAGCACCATGGTCCATAGTGCGGCCCGGTTCGCCGGCCCAATATCATCGGGCAGCGGCGGCGCCAGGGATGGGGTGATGCTGGTGCGCGTGTAAATATACACGAGGTAGAGGCCAGCCAGGGTCAGGCCTGGCAGCACGGCCGCCAGGAACAGCGTGCCAACCGAGATTGATAGAAGGTCGGCCATGATCACCAGCATGATGCTGGGCGGAATCAGAATGCCGAGGGTGCCCGAGGCGGCGATAGTGCCCGTCGCCAGCGGCACGTGATAACCACGGTCAAGCATGACCGGCAATGCCAGCAGGGTCATCATCACCACCGAGGCGCCGATGATGCCCGTGGTCGCGGCCATGATGGTGCCCATGATGGTCACCGACAGCGCCAAACCACCCGGCGTGCGCCGGAGCAGAACCTGCAGGCAATGCAGCAGGTCGTTGGCAACGCCCGATCGCTCGAGCATAGTGCCCATGAAGATGAACATCGGCACTGCCACCAGAATCAAGCTTTCGGCCGCCGTGCCCCAAAGGCGCGAAACAATGTTGAAATACTCGATGAAGGAAAACACACCAAAGTACATGCCGATGGCGCCGAAGGCGACGCCAAGTCCGCCAAGCACCCAAGCGACGGGATAGCCACTGAACAGAAGCACGGCCAGGGTGCCGAACATCACAAGCGGTAGCAGGTCGACGAAAGTCATGTCCGCCTCTCCCTGGAGCTGTCAGAAGTGCCAAGTGGCGGTGCGGTATCGTCGTGGTCCTCGGTGTCCAAGATCTCTTTAATCTCTTGCTGTGCTACGGTACGCAGATCTTCCGCGGCCACGTGCAATTCTGGCGCGTTTCGACGAACGTCTCGTTTCAAACGAGAGGGTCCGAAAAGGAACAGGGCGTTGCGGATGGCAACACTGGCGGCAGCGAGCAGTAGCAGAACCATGCCGATCGGTACGAAGGACTTAATGATCCAGCGATGGCTGAGGCCGGTCAGCGATGCCGAAACTTCGTTCATGTTGTAGGAGCGCATTGCGAATTCAAAGGAGAAGTAAAGTACCACCGCCGCGTAAGGCAGCAGGAAGATGATGGTGCCAATCAGCTCCAGCCAGGCCTTGACTTCTGGCGAGAAGCGCTCGCGTACGAGCTCGATGCGGACATGAGCGTTGCGCACATAGGCAAAGCCAAGGCAGAGCAGGAATAGTGCCGCATGCAAATGCCACTCGAGATCCTGGAACTTGGTCGAGGTGAGATAAGTCGCGACTAATTCGCCTGCCGCGACATTACCACTGGCCTTAAGCGATTCCGCCAAGGATGAGAAAAAATGCACTTTGCGATTGACCACGTCAACGATGATCACCGCGACGAGAGGGAGCAACAGCCAAGCCGCCAGCTTGCCGATATGCGTATTGAGGCGGTCGAGCGCCACGCTCAAACCCATCAGGAACTGCATGAATCCTCCTCAGTCGTGAGACGTGACCGGACTCGGCGCGCCGGAAGTAGTAGTGACCACAATGTTTTGATCAGGCTCGGAAAAAGATGTCCGCCAGCCCCCATTCGAACGGTGGCGCATCAAACCAATGTGACAACCATATGACAACAAGAAAAAAGCTCTTGTGATTGCGCCACCGACAGTGGCCAGCACTGCATTGTCGTGTCTGGCCGGACGCTATAGAAAAGCGACCTCTTGGCTGGAGGCTGTTAATGACGCAAACGGCGGCTTCCATGGGTTTGCGCAGTCAGATCGCCAGCCAGCCGCAATCTACCGGTAGGGTGATACCGGTTACCGCCGAGGCGGCGTCGCTGGCCAGGTAGAGGATGGCGCCGGCCATTTCTTCGGGTTGGGCGAAGCGGCCCATGGGTGTGCGCTCTTCGATGAAGGCTTTCGCCTGGTTGTTGGTGCGCAACGGCGCCGTCAGGTCGGTCTCTGTGAAGGTTGGGCCGATGGCGTTGACGCGCACGCCGCGCTGGGCCCATTCCGCAGCCAATGCGCGGGTCATGTTGACCACTGCGCCCTTGCTAGCATGGTAGGGGAGGTTGGGATAGAAGCCGCCGCCCGAGAGCCCCATGATCGAGGCGATGTTGATGATGGCGCCCTTGCCCTTCACCAACATGTGCTTGCCGGCCTCGCGCGAGCATGTGAAGACCGCGGTCTGGTTGATCGCGATGACTAGGTCCCAGGTCTCGGTTGGCATGCTCTCGGTGGGATCGCGCCGCGCGATTCCGGCGTTGTTAACGAGAATGTCGATGCCGCCGAAGGCGTCGGCGATCGCGGCGAAGGTCTCGATCACCGCTCCCTCGTCGGTCACGTCGCAGACCCAGGCGCGAGCCTCGCCACCGGCCTCAGAGATCTCGCCGACGGTCTGCTGCGCCGTGGCTTCGTCGAGATCGAGTACGGCGATCTTGGCCCCGGCCTCGGCCAGCGCCAGGCAGGCGATGCGCCCCAGGCCCTTACCGCCGCCGGTAACGATGGCGGTATCGCCATCGAGGCGGAAGCTCGCTAGAACCGAGAATGAGCGTCTGTCGTCCATGGCTGGGCTCTCCTAGAACTCACCGAATTTAAGATAGGCTTCCTTGGGATTGGTGCCGGCAAGGATGGCATCGCGCATTTTATTCTCCGCGACGACCGCCTCATCGCGGCTGAGATGCGGCGCGCGACACCCGCTGAGGGTCCAGATCGGTCCGGCTAAAGTGCTCTCAGGATCGAGTGCCTGAACCTTGGGTGGCAGGGCCTGGCCAGTCATGCCCAGGTCGGAAAGCGTATCATAGACCACACCCGTATAGAGCGCGCGCAAGCGTTCGCTGAGATCGGCCATCCACCATGTATCCACTTGATAACGGCGCTAATTGCCAGTTTGGATGATACACTTGTTGGTTTGTGGGTCGAAATCGCCTGGACATGCCAAGCGCACGGGGTTGAAGTCGTCGCGCTGAGCCGAGCATGCGGCAAGCGCCAATCCTGCCGCAAGAATGCACAGGGTCGCGAGATGGCGTGTCGGCTTGGTCATGGCCATATCCTCTCCCAGTGGGGTTTGTTCGTGCGGGCGGTGACTATAGCCCGCTATTGTCGAACCGCGAAAGCCGTTCCGCTGCGGCATGGGCGAAGAGTAAGGTTTGGCGATTACGGGCGGCCGTGGACATCGGTGATAACGGGGCGGGACACACCACCTTGCCGCCGAATCGGTCAGCGATAATGATCCCAGTGTTCTCCGGCAGCCCCGCCAGAGGAAAGTCAGCGGTGACGGCAAAATAGAAGCGATCGCAGGCGTCTAGATAGTCGGGCCACTTGTCGTCGGCGCGCAGGTCGGAAAGGCCCGATTTCACTTCGACAATGGCAAAGCGGCCACGCCCGTCGAGGCCGATGATGTCCACCCGGCGTCCGCCGGCGAGGCGCAGTTCGGTGAGGCTACGATAGCCGAGGTCGCCGAGCAGCCGCACCGCCCCGCGCGTGATGTCCTTGGTCGCGGTGCACCCCGTGCTCACCTGCTCGTGCCTGGCGAGATCGGGCCCGTTGCTCGGCACGGTATCACGCACGAAAGCCCCGGGCTGCTTGGCCCAATGCCCTGCCTGCCCGAAGGGTAAATCGTGCTGCATGATCCCGCGCCGCGGCTTATCGCTGCGAGGGTCGAAGCTGTTAGGTCAGAAACAGCGCCATAAGCGCCAGTGTGATGGCTGCCGCTGCTGTGGAATAGATGGTTAGGCGCATGAACGCCTTCCATGTGGCCTGGTGCTCCTCAAGCGCCTGTTGTGCACTATATGCCATTCTCGATGACCCCCTAGGCTATGTTCCCCTGGATTCGGCGCGGTAGAGATAGCCCACGCGGGGGCTTGGCACAAGACCGTGTACACAGGGCAAGAATCCCTAGCCTCGGGTCTTGTGTTGCATAATTACAACACCATATCTCCGGTGGACCACCGCCGCTTGGGAGCGCCATGAACTTCGAACGATACAGCGAACGTAGCCGCAGCCTAATTTCAACCGCCCAGACCCAGGCGATTACCGCCGGGCATCAGCAGCTGACGCCTGAGCATCTGCTCAAAGCATTACTCGAGGATGACGACTGCCTTGCCATCAATCTCCTCTCCGCTGCCGGTGGCAGGCCGGAGCAGGTGCTCGAGCTTGTCGAGGCTGCGCTGGCCAAGTTACCGTGCGTCGAAGGCGGTGGCGGTGGGCAGCTCTACATGGCGCCGGAGACGGCACGGATTCTCGAGCGTGCCGGAGTGATCGCGGAGCAGGCCGGCGACCGCTTCGTGACCGCCGAACGCCTGTTGCAAGCGCTGACTGAGGCCAAGGGCAGTACAGGCGCGCGCCTGCTCGGTGATGCCGGGGTCACGGTGGAAGCGCTGGGCAGCGCGATCGAGCGCCTCCGCAAGGGTCGCAAGGCGGATTCGGAGAACGCGGAAGACTCCTACGACGCCCTCGACCGCTATGCCAACGACATCACGGAAATGGCACGCGCGGGTAAGCTAGATCCGGTGATCGGGCGTGACGAGGAGATCCGACACACTGTCCAAGTTCTATCGCGGCGCACCAAGAACAATCCCGTGTTGATCGGCGAGCCAGGTGTTGGCAAGACTGCCATCGTTGAAGGTTTGGCTAATCGCATGGTTGCCGGTGACGTACCAGAATCTCTGCATAACAAACGGTTGCTATCGCTCGATCTCGGCGCCATGGTGGCCGGAGCCAAGTTCCGTGGCGAGTTTGAGGAGCGACTTAAGTCTCTACTGTCCGAGGTGCAAGCGGCCGAGGGCGAGGTGGTGCTGTTCATTGACGAGCTGCATACTCTGGTTGGAGCCGGTGCTGCGGAAGGGGCGATGGATGCTTCCAATCTGCTCAAGCCGGCTCTAGCGCGGGGCGAGCTGCATTGCATCGGTGCCACGACGCTCGACGAGTACCGCAAACATGTCGAGAAGGACGCCGCCCTGGCGCGCCGGTTCCAATCCGTGCTGGTCTCAGAGCCGAGCGTAGAGGACACCATCTCGATCCTACGCGGCCTAAAGGAGAAATACGAACTGCACCACGGCGTCGCCATTACGGATGGCTCTATCGTTGCTGCAGCAACCTTATCTAACCGCTATGTTGGTGATCGCTTCCTGCCCGACAAAGCAATCGATCTGATCGACGAAGCGGCGAGCCGAAAACGCATGGAGGTGGATAGCAAGCCGGAAGCGCTCGACGAACTGGACCGCCGCCTGACGCAACTCAAGATCGAGCGCGAGGCCTTGCGCAAGGAGAGCGACCCGGCCTCGGTCGAGCGTCTGACCAAGCTCGAAGGCGAGCTCGCCGATCTCGAAAGTCGGGCCGGCGCCATGACCGCTAAATGGCAGGCCGAAAAGGACCTTCTGCACGGTGTCCAGGACACTAAGGAGAAGCTCGAGGAAGCGCGCATCGCGCTCGTCAACGCCATCCGTGACGCCGATTACGAGCGCGCCGGGGAGCTCACTCACGACGTCATCCCGGCACTCGAAGCCAAGCTTGCCGATGACGCGGGCGGTGGCGATGGCGCCCTGATGGTCAGCGAGGAAGTCAGTGCCGACGATATTGCCAGTGTCGTCTCGCGCGCCACGGGCGTGCCCGTCGAACGCATGTTGGCGGGCGAGCGCGAAAAGCTGCTCGACATGGAGACGCAGCTGCATCGCCGCGTCATCGGTCAGGATGATGCCATCTCGGCGGTATCCAATGCCGTGCGTCGGGCTCGTGCCGGCCTTCAAGACCCGACGCGGCCGATAGGCTCGTTCCTGTTCCTCGGTCCCACCGGCGTCGGCAAGACCGAGTTGACGAAAGCCCTGGCCGAATTTCTGTTCAATGACGAGACGGCACTGGCGCGCATCGATATGTCGGAATACATGGAGAGGCATGCGGTTTCGCGGCTGATTGGGGCTCCGCCCGGCTATGTCGGCTATGACGAGGGCGGTGCGCTGTCGGAGTCGGTGCGCCGTCGCCCTTACCAGGTCGTCCTGTTCGACGAGGTCGAGAAGGCCCATCCGGACGTTTTCAACGTGCTGCTGCAAGTGCTCGACGACGGCCGCCTGACCGATGGCCAGGGCCGCACCGTGGATTTCCGTAATACGCTGATCGTGTTGACCTCGAATCTCGGTAGCGACCACCTCGCCAACCTGCCGGTGGGAGAAGACTCCGAGGCCGCTCGAACGGCGGTGATGGCGGAAGTTCGCGCCGCCTTCCGACCGGAGTTTCTCAACCGGCTCGACGAGACAGTGTTATTCCACCGCCTCGATCGTTCGCAAATAGGCGGCATCGTCGATATCCAGGTGGAGCGGCTGGCCGCACTATTGAGCGATCGCGATATCACTCTCGAACTCGACGATATCGCACGCGAATGGTTGGCGACCGCTGGTTTTGATCCTGTCTATGGCGCCCGGCCGCTCAAGCGGATCATTCAACGTAGCCTGCAGGATCGCCTGGCGACACTGATCCTCGACGGCAGCATTCGCGATGGCGATACCGTCGAGGTTGGTGCCGGCGAAGACGGTCTGGCGATCGCCTGGCGACAGCCGAAAGCGGTTTAGCGCTCCTGCGCTACGGCGCGAATACCTGGCAGTTTCGCATAGAGGATCTGCATCCGGTCGCGCTCGGCGCCGAACCGTGACAGGTCCGACCCTGCCAGTCTGATGCCGGTCGGAAGCTTGACGCTGAGCGGGTTGACCTGCTTGCCGTGGTGAAAGATCTCATAATGCAGGTGTGGGCCGGTTGAGCGCCCGGTGCTGCCGACATAGCCGATGATTTGCCCCTGGACCACGCGCTTGCCCCGATAGACCCCCTTGGCGTAGCTCTTCAGATGCGCGTATGCGGTGCTGTAGTTGCTGTTGTGGCGGACGCGGATATATTCTCCGTAGCTGCCGTAGCGCGAGGCGCGTTCGACCACGCCATCGCCCGCCGCATAGATCGGCGTGCCGCGCGGCGCCGCGAAGTCGATGCCCCGGTGCATCTTGGTGTAGCCCAGCACCGGGTGGCGCCGCGTGCCGAAGCGGGAGGACAGCCGGGCGCCGTCGATCGGCGTACGCATTAGTGCCTTGCGCGTGCTGCGACCCTGGGCGTCAAAATAGTCTATCCGACCGTCGGCCAACTCATAACGATAGAGTGGCGTGTCGGCGCCAGATAGGTTCATCGAGGCGAAATAGATATCACCGGCCTGCACTTCGTTGCCCTGATTGTCGACAAGCATGTCAAACATCAGGGTGAAGGTGTCGCCGCGCTGGATATCGCGCTGGAAATCCACCTCGAAGCTGTAGATGCGAATCATCTTCATCATCACTGCTAACGGTAAACCGGCCTCGACGGCTGCCTCGTAGAGGCTGGTCTCTATAGAGCCCTCGATACGGTGCAAGTCGCGCACCAGACCTTTGTCGACATAACCCGAGACGAAGCCACCGTCTTCGAGGCGCACCACCTCGAGGCGCGACTCGCCGCCCATGTCGAGACTCAGGGCGCCGAGGCGATGTTGCGATGTCGGCCGGCGGGCCAGGTCACCTTCCCGTGCCGCGCCAACGAAGGTCACGGCCAGTTTGTTGCCGGCCCGTAACCGCCGTGGATCGTAGAGCTCGCGTATGGCGGTGATCGCCTTGTGTGCCTCCGTCCTCTCAACGCCGGCACCGACCAGCGCGCCCATCAGCGTGTTGCCCTTGCCGATGGTCACATTGTGAACCATCGTGTCGGCATTGAGGTCGACGATACGATGGCCGTTGACCCGGCTCGCCAGATCATCGCCGTTGGGCGCTTCGGCGGCCGCTGCCCCGCGCTCTTCCGGCGGTAGGCTGGCAAGGCGCCGATCCTGGACCTTGGCCATTTGCGCCGCCGCTTCCAGCGCTGCGAGATTGGTCTTGCGGGCATGGAAGCTATTGCCCTGGCGCTCGACCACCACGGCTGACTTGCGTCCCGTTTGCAGTGTAAAGCCTACCAACTCTCTCTCACCGATGGGTCCGAGGATCTCCACCACCAAGCGCTGACCGACCCTTAGGCGGTTGGGGTTGTGCACCTTTCGCAGGCTGGTCAGGGCGCGGACGATGTCGCCCTGGCCCGCGCCTACATCGGCGAGCAGCACGGTCAGATTGTCGCCTCGCGCAATGGTCGTCACCTGGAAACTGTGGCTCACCGGCGGCAGGTCGGCCGGATTGATGCTCGGCTCCGGCGCGACTGCCTCGGCGACGTCCTCCGTCAGCGGCCAGCTCAGCGCCACGTCGTCTCTGCCCCGCAGCTTGGCCGAGAGGCCAACTAGCTGCTGGCGGTCGCCACCGGGCGGCACGTTGAAGGTCAGGCGGAAGGTCTCGCCGATCTGCAAGCGCCGCATGTCGACGACTTCGGAAAGCTCACGTACGGCACGGTTAGCTTCCGCACGATTGGCGCCAATTGCGACTAAGCGACTGAACAAGACATCGTTCTTGCCGAGGGTGATTCTGCGGATTTCGTTTTCATTGGACGGCGCCTCGCGCTCGGTCAGCCCTACGACCAGCGGCGCATCTGGCGTCGCCTCGCTCGTCGCCCCGGGCTGCTCTACCAGCTCCTGGGCGCGGGTGTCGCTGGCGACGATCGTCGCCGATCCGTGGTGCCAGTCTCCCTCGACGCCTCGCCCGACAACCGCCTCGCGGCCGTTCGGCAAAGTCATAGCCACACCGGCTAGGCGGGGCCTGTCCGCATCCGTCTCGAACGTCAGCGTTACCGCCTGGCCGATATGCATGCGCCACAGGTTGATGTGCTCGCCTATCTTCTCCGAGGCCGCGTAAGCGTCGCTGGTGCTGGCGCCGGCCATGATCAGCAGGCGGATAAGCGACTGTCCGCGTCTCAACACCACGTCACGCGCCGACAGCCCGCCGCCGTCGTCGGGTGCGAGCTCGACCATCGAGTCCAGTAGCGCCTCGGCCTCCGCGGTGGGTATCCGCCTGGCAGAGAAGTGCTTGCCAAAATCGCGAAAGGCCACCGCGACCCTGTCGTTTCGGAGATTGAGCGAGATGCTGATGAGGCGGTTGCTGGCGCCACCCGCGGTCATCGGATCGAGGCGCAGGGTGACGCTCTGGCCGATCTGTAGGCGTCGCAGGTTGAACACCTTGCCCAGCGCAGTCACGGCATTGGCAGTCTCGTTTCTGCTGATTCCCGCAGCGTGGAGAATATTAGTCAGGGTCTGTCCGCGCGAGATGCGCAATGTGCGGGTGGTGGCTTGCGCCGGCTCGAAGCCGCGTCCCTGCACCACGCCACCCTCGTCTATCACGTCGTCTGGGTGGCCGACCCGGTAGACTTTGGCGTTACCCTCGTAGCGCACGAGCGCGCTGCCCAAGTCGATCACGCCTTCATTGGCAAAGGACGCTGGCGGCAAGGAAAGACACACGCAAGCCGCGGCCATCCCCCCTAGCTTATGCGCAAGCCTCATGCGCAAGACCCCGTCAGTTGCCTACCCGCCACACGCCGACGCCATAACGCCAACTGCGCTTACCTCTATTCGAGCCTAAGCACGCCAACAAAAATGTGACGAATGTCCTGTTTTGTCAAATAAATCTAAAATTTATGAGAATTTTCACAAACCTGATTCTAGGGTGTGGCGAAAATCCGCTGCAACAGGGCAATGACACGGATGCCGGGACTGTTGCGGATAGCCACTTCCTCTCTCGCCAGCCTGTGCAACAGGTCCTCGCGGCCGAGGCACAGGCCCGCCGGTACGAATAGCACCAGCGGCAGCATGATGGCGAGATAGGTTGCGTTGAAAACTGTATCCGGACGCACCCGCTGCTCCCCGGGACTGGTGATCGCGACAGGGTAGCAAATCTCTTGATTGTTGCCGAAAAATCGCTACGACCGGCCCCGCGGTGCGATGAAGCGCCGACGGGAGGAGAAAGCCATGCCCGATCCGGCCCAACAGCATGCGGCGCCGAAGAGTGACCTCGAGATCGCCCAGGCTGCCACGCTGCGGCCCATCGCTGAGGTTGCCGCCGATGGCCTCGGCCTACCGGAAGAGGCGCTGGAGCCGCACGGTCGCAGCAAGGCGAAGCTCTCGCTCTCGCACATAGCCGGCTTGGCAAATCGCCCGGACGGCAAGTTGATCCTGGTCACTGCGATCACGCCGACGCCGGCGGGCGAGGGCAAGACCACCACGACTGTCGGTCTCGGCGATGCCTTGAACACCATCGGCAAGCGCGCCGTCATGGCGCTGCGCGAGCCAAGCCTCGGGCCGTGTTTTGGCATGAAGGGCGGCGCCGCCGGCGGCGGCTATGCCCAGGTCATGCCGATGGAAGACATCAACCTCCACTTCACCGGCGACTTCCACGCCATCAGCGTTGCCAACAACCTGCTTGCTGCCATGGTCGACAACCACATCTACTGGGGCAATGAGGAGAAGCTTGACCTGCGCCGCATCACTTGGCGCCGTGTCGTCGACATGAACGACCGCGCGCTGCGCCAGACCACCTGCTCGCTCGGTGGCGTCGCTAATGGCTTCCCCCGCCAGGATGGCTTTGACATCACCGTGGCCAGCGAGGTCATGGCAATATTCTGTCTGGCAACGGATCTCGATGATTTGCAGCGTCGCCTCGGTAACATCATCGTTGGCTATCGCCGCGACCGCACACCCGTGCGCGCCTCCAGCCTGTCCGCGGCGGGACCCATGACGGCGTTGCTCAAGGACGCGCTGGCGCCCAATCTGGTGCAAACGCTCGAGGGCAATCCCGCCTTCGTTCACGGCGGACCCTTCGCCAATATAGCTCATGGCTGCAGCTCTGTCATCGCCACGCGCGCCGCCCTCAAGCTCGCCGACTATGTAGTGACCGAGGCCGGCTTCGGTGCCGATCTCGGTGCCGAGAAGTTCTTCGACATCAAATGCCGCAAGGCCGGGCTCGTGCCAGACTGTGCAGTACTGGTGGCAACGGTGCGCGCACTCAAAATGCATGGCGGCGTGGCGCGTGAGGATCTGGGCGAGGAGAACGTTGAGGCACTACGTGCCGGAATCGGCAATCTCGCACGGCACGTCGCCAATCTGCGCGGCTATGGCGTGCCGCTGGTCGTCGCGATCAATCGCTTTTCCGCCGATAGTGAGAGAGAAGTCACGCTGTTGCTGGAAAGCTGCATCGAGCTTGGCGTCGAGGCCGTTATGGCCGACCACTGGGCAGCCGGCGGCGCCGGCGCAATCGATCTGGCCGAGACCGTGGTGCGCACCATCGACAATGGCAGCAATGACTTCCAGTTTCTGTATCCCGACGGGCTCTCGCTGTGGGAGAAGACGCGCACCGTGGCGCAGCGCATCTATGGTGCCGAAAACATCATCGCTAACAAGACTGTCCGCAACCACTTTCGCGAGCTCGATGCCGCTGGCTTTGGCGAGTTTCCCGTTTGTATCGCAAAGACGCAATACAGTTTCTCGACAGATCCAGGCCTAAAGGGCGCGCCGAGCGACCATGTGGTGCCGATTCGCGAGCTACGTCTCGCCGGCGGTGCGGAGTTTCTCGTCGTGGTTTGCGGCGACATCATGACCATGCCGGGCCTGCCGCGACACCCGGCGGCCGAGAGCATCGGTGTTGACGGCGACGGCCATGTGGTCGGTTTGTTCTGATGCTGCACCTTGGTATGGAAATGACCGAGGACGGGAACTAGACGATGGATTGCCCAGCCTGAGCCGTCACCGGCGCTGGCAAATGAGGAAGGCGACGACAACGAGCGTTGCCAGATCACAATTTTGTTGCCCCGCCTGATTGCAGGGGCCTGACAGGCAGCCTGGGGATGGAGCGCACCCATACCCTGGTGGGGCGAGAGGCCGAGTTTGGGCGTTTTCATAGCGTGGCGCAATCGTGTCTGTAGCGGGGTCGTGGCCAGGCTGGTATTGGCAAGACGCATATGGCGGAGGAGTTTTTGACCATCGCTGATGGCCAATAGCTTCGCTTGCCATAACGGCTTCGTGCTCGATTTCAGTTCGGCATTGGCGGCAGGGAGAACGGCCGTCGGCCGCCGCATCGCGTTGACGGTGCTCAGTGCCAGCTCCGGCGTGTCACGCCCGGCGCGGCCTTTTTCATCCAAAAAATCTCCCTACTCCGCTGCGCAGGCGTAGGGCAAAACATCGGCCAGTGCATCAACAAGGATCGCCAAGTCCGCGGCTACGGAGCCTAGGCCATCGTGGGGGCACAATTTACGCTCGTCTAGGTATAAGGCGCGATTGACCTCGAGCTGCAGGGCATGGATGCCATCCTGCGGGCGGCCGTGGTGAACGGTGGTAAAGCCGCCGGCATAGGGCCGGTTGCGCACGACGCTGTGGCCGAGCTCGGTAAGCACGGATTCGGCACGCGCCGTGAGCTCAGGCAGGCAAGCACTGCCGTGACGATCGCCGAGCACGAAATCCGGGCTGGCCGCGCCCTGGCGTGCCAGCGCCTGTGATGGCATGGAGTGGCAATCGAGTAAGATGGCAAAGCCGAAGAGGTGGCGGGTTTCGCGCAGCAGTGCAGTGAGCGTCCGGTGATAAGGGAAGTAGCAGCTGTGTAGGCGGGTACGTGCCTCGGTGATGGGCAGAGTGTTGCTGTAGATAGCGACGCCATTGGCGGCGGTACGCGGCACCACCCCGAGCCCCGCACGTACCCGCGGCGAGTCCGGATTGGCGAAAGCGGGTAGGGGGCCGTCGAGCATACCGGGATCAAGCTCCAGCGGCTCACGGTTGGCATCCACGTAGGTGCGCGGAAAGAGCGCCTGGACCACCGGCACGCCGAGCTTTGGCAGGCCATCGATCAGCGCGTCCACATGGGCATCCTCCGAGCGCCGCAACTCATCTAGCCCGAGGCGCGAGCTGGCGAGAAAGGCGCGGTCGTAATGGCGGCCGCTGTGGGGGGAGGCCGCAACTAGCGGCCGCGTCTGCCGCGCTGGCCGCAGGATTTCGAACGGGGGATTTGTCTCCGTCTCCATCATCGTCTCGTAGTATGACCGAAAAGCGCTCTGTGTCATCATGGTGCCGATACTAGAAGGCTGGCCACGATATCAGCCAGTTCGAGGCATCGCCTCGTGAGGCGGGACCGTCGTCCGGGCTGTTCGCTGCGCTAGCGTCGCTGTGGCAAGCGACGAAGGGCGACTGGTGCGCCGCCCACGGTCTAGCGCAAAGTTAGGACGATACGGACGGTGCCTGGATGCACGCCTATCTGCACCGGGTTGAGGGCAATGCCGGCTGCTGCTACCACCGTGCCAGACGACCCCACTGCACCGCGCGGTTGCCCGAGGAGCGGCGCGACCTCGCCAACAAGATCGTGTTGATCGCGCTTGTGGCGATCGTGGCAGAGCAGTACAACGCGGAGTACGGTAGCACGGCATTCGCCCACGACATCGCCTAGCGGTGCGCTGCTGCACGGCGATGTTCGATCATGCCATTCATGGGTTAGTAGAGGTTACGCAATGACGACGATCAACCTTTTTACACCGATTACTGTTGGCGGTTTGCCGCTGTCGCACCGGGTCATGATGGCGCCGCTTACGCGTATGCGCGCCACGGTTCCAGGAAACACCGCCAACGAAATGATGGCACAATACTATGTCCAGAGAGCCAGTTGCGGTGGATTAATTATCGCCGAAGCCTCTCAGATATCGGCGGATGGTCGCGGTGCGCCATGCACGCCCGGTATCCATTCGCCGGAGCAGATTACCGGTTGGAAACTTGTCAGTGATGCCGTGCATGCTGAAGGTGGAAATATCTACCTACAGCTCTGGCACATGGGCCGCTTGTCTCATCCTTCGCACCAGCCCGACGGCGAGTTGCCGATCGCACCGTCGGCGGTGACGCCCAACGTCGAGATCACCACGCCCGATTTCAACCGCGTGCCCTGCCCGACCCCACGCGCCCTCGGGACAGAGGAGATCCCCGGTGTGATCGAGCGCTATGTTCATGCCGCCCACTGCGCCATGGAAGCCGGCTTCGATGGCGTCGAGATCCATTCGGCGAACGGTTACCTGCTGGAGCAGTTTCTGCAGACGCGCACTAATCGCCGCAGCGACGCTTATGGCGGCTCCATCGAGAACCGCTGTCGGCTGGTGTTGGAGATTACTCAGGCCGTCTCCGAGGTGTGGGGGGCGGATCGGGTTGGCATTCGCCTGTCGCCTTTTGGCATCGCCAACGACAGTGGCGAGGATGAGCCATTGCCGCTCTATTCGCACCTCATCCGCGAGCTCGATGCGTTCGGCCTGGCCTATCTCCACCTAATCGAGCCACGCGCCAGCGGTGCCGGGCAGCGCGAGGTGGATCACGAGGGGGTGCCATCGGCAGCGGAGCTCTTTCGTCCAATTTGGCAGGGCACGCTAATCGCTGCCGGTAACTTCCGCGGCGACAGTGCCAATACAATGCTGGCGAAGGGTGATGCCGATGCAATTGCGTTCGGCCGCTTCTTCATCTCCAACCCAGATCTTCCCGAACGGCTACGCCTGGGCGCCCCTTTGACCCCCTACGACCGCGCGACCTTCTACAGCCGCGGACCGAAAGGCTATCTCGACTATCCGACGATGGATGGGCCCGCAGCAGCTTGAGCCAAAGGGAGAATGGGTACGGTATGGAGACCGCTCTTGTCGTGTTTTGGTCAACAGCACGCCTGCTAACTACAACCGAGCATCACGCGCAGCAAGGTCTACATGCGGACCACTTTCGCCGGATCGTCTGCTAAAAGTACATTACCCTTGAGGGCGATGGCCTTGGGGAAGCGTTGGAATCTAGCGTTTGCCGAAACGTTTGCCCCAGCGTGATCTGTGTTGCGCTAATGATCTTTGAGCGTGACTAGAATGGCTGTTTTATTGGATATAGGGACCGTTCAGACTGGACGCAGGAGAAAAAGCGTGCGCAAACCTGATACGTTGACGCAAGAGATTGGTGTTCTCAAGCGGCGCGAAGTAGAAGCGCGAATTCTGGCACCCGTGATCGACGCGATGGGGGACGCTTTCGGCAGGGAAAAGGTTCTTGCGATTTTGTCGGAGGCCATCGTCAAGGTTGCACGTGAACAAGGCGCGGAGATGGCTAGGGAAATGGGCAGGAATGATGCCGGGGCCTTTGTCGATAATCTTGAAGCCTGGACCCGTGACGGTGCGCTTGAGATCGAAACCGTCACCACTAGGCCAGCCAAAGTGGACTTCAACGTAAAGCACTGTCGATATGCCGAGATGTATAGAGATCTTGGCATTCCGGAACTTGGAGTCATTCTCTCATGCAATCGTGATCACGCCATGATCGAAGGGTTTGCGCCTGATGCAGAGCTCAAGCGTACGCAAACGATCTTGAGCGGTGGTCCAAATTGCGATTTTCGGTATCAATTCATGGACGATGAGGGCGATTCAAGGGCTGCGTCCAGTATTCGCAAGGGGTCGCAAGTGTAAGAGCTGGATCGGGTGGGTCGTGGTCAGAAGCTTGGGGGAAGCCTGCGATATGGTGGTTGCCGTCTGATGTCCCCACGATCTCGACCTACGCGCAGCACACTATTGACCTCGTGCCGCACGCGGTAGACGGACACCGACTTTTCGACGTTGTTGACCGGCTGCTCTCCAAGATAATTGAAGCCGACAGCGAGCTTTGCCTCTGACTTCGTCCAGCATAGTGGGCCTCCTGCGATGCCTCTTGCCCGGCGTCCGGGAGCGTGGTCAGTTTGGGTAGTAGGTTGACGGATGAGATGAAGGACGCCCGCTATGCTGAACGAGGCGCTGTTGTCGATAAACCAGGCCACCACGCGAGAGCAGTGGTCGTTACCCGAGGCAGTGGGCGGCTATGCACGCCAGGGCGTGCACGGGATTGCCGTGTGGCACGACAAGCTGCGCGAGATCGGCCTGGCAGAAGGCGCGCGCCTATTACGCGAGCACGACATGACCGTGACGGGCTATTGCATCGGCGGGCTGGTCACTGCCACCGACCATGCCGCTTTGTCGGCGGCGCTCGACGAAAATCGCCGCGCCATCGAGGAAGCGGCGGTGATCGGGGCGCAATGCATCGTCTTCGTTGCCGGCGGTTTGGTTGATGGCTCGAAGGATTTGGTGGGCGCGCGGGCGCGCTGTCTCGACGCGCTCGATGTGTTGCTGCCCGAGGCGAAGGCGGTCGGTGTCACTATCGCGCTCGAGCCGTTGCATCCCATGATGTGCGCCAACCGCGCTGTGCTGACCACGCTTGGCGAAGCTAATGACTGGTGCGACCAGCTGGGCGCGGGTGGCGAGCTCGGTATTGCGGTCGATGTCTATCACCTCTGGTGGGACCCCAATCTGGCACACGAAATCGGCCGCGCGGGACCGCGCATCGTTGCCTTCCATATCAACGACTGGCTCGAGGATACGCGCGATCTGCGGCTCGACCGAGGCATGATGGGCGATGGCGTGATCGATATTCCTGGCATCCGCGCCATGGTCGAAGCGACAGGCTATGCCGGGCATCGCGAAGTCGAGATATTCTCTTCTCGTGACTGGTGGCAGCGCGACCCGGACGAGGTGGTGCGTATCATCAAGGAACGTTATCAGACAGCCGTCTAGGAGGAAGTCATGGAGCCTGTTCGCTGGGGTGTGCTGGGCTGCGCCGATATCGCCTTGAGGACCGTCATTCCGGCCATGCAGCAGAGTCCGTTGACGCCGGTCCTCGCACTCGCCTCGCGCAACGGCGACAAGGCGCGCGCGACCGCGGATTCGCTCTGTATTCCAAAGGCATACGAAAGCTACGAGGCGCTGCTTGCGGATGACGACATCGATGCAGTCTACAACCCCTTGCCCAATAACTTGCACCTTGAATGGAGCGTCAAGGCGCTAGACGCTGGCAAGCATGTGCTCTGCGAGAAGCCTCTCACCATGGATGCGAAAGAGGCGGAAACTCTGATCCATGCCCGCGATCGCACAGGCCTTTGCATCGAGGAAGCCATGATGGCGCGTGACCATCCGCAATGGAGTATCGTTCGAGAGCTAATTGAAGCCGGTAGGATTGGTCAGCTGCGAGCCCTCCACCTTGCCTTTTCGTATCACAATTCCGATCCCACTAATATCCGCAACAAGGTCGAGACCGGGGGTGGCGGCATTTACGACCTAGGCATCTACACCAGCACCATCGCGCGCTTGGTCTTCGCCGACGAGCCGCGCCGACTCGTGGCGCTGGTCGATATCGATCCCGACTTCGGCACCGATCGGCTGGCCTCGGTGATGCTCGATTTCGGCACCTCGCGCCAGGCTTGCTTCACCGTTGCCACCCAGACCGGGCGCTATCAGCAGGCGCAGATTCTGGGCGCTGAAGGCTGGATCCACATCGAGTTTCCCTTCGCCCACGTGCAGCCGCGTACGGTCTATCTGCATCATTGCTGTAGCCCTGGCTTCGACATCACACGCATCGAGGTGCCGACGATCAACCAGTATACTATTCAGGGAGAGCGCTTCTCGCGACTGATCCGCGGCGAGCCGACCACGGAGTGGCCGCTGGAGTTGGCGTTTGCCGGCATGCGTGTACTCGACGCTATTCGCCGCTCGCACGGAAGTGGCGGCTGGGAGGACGTATGAGCGGCGAACCCAGCACCGGCCGGGCACTGCTGCATCGCTTCAAGACGCTCGGCATCGACTATCTCTTCGCCAACTCTGGCACCGATTTTCCACCCCTTATCGAGGCCCTGGCGGGCGGTGATGTCGCGGCAATGCCGCAGCCGCTGGTCATGCCCCACGAGCACGCGGCGATGGGCATGGCGCACGGCTACACCTTGGCTACCGGAAAGCCCCAGGCAGTGATGGTGCACACTAATGTGGGGCTCGCCAATGCTGCCATCGGCGCGCTCAACGCGGCTTACGACCAGATTCCAATGATCCTCTGTTCCGGGCGCACGCCAGCCACTGAGAGCGGCCGGCTGGGCTCGCGCAGCAATCCCATCAACTGGGGCCAGGAGATGCGTGACCAAGCGGCGCTGGTGCGGGAGGTGGTGAAGTGGGACTACGAACTACGCTTCCCGGAGCAGGTCTACGATGTGGTCGACCGTGCCTGGGCCATCGCCATGTCGCAGCCGCGCGGCCCAGTATATCTCAGCCTGCCGCGCGAGGTTTTGAGCGCACCGTGCCCGCCGCCGCTGCAACCGGCACCGACCTTGGTGCCTGTGCAGATAGGTCCTGTCCACAAGGATGTGGCGAGGGCTGCCGAGATTCTGACTGCTGCCGAGCGGCCACTATTCATCGTTCAGCGTGGCGCCGGCGGTGCGGTCGGATTCGCCACCCTGGCTGGTCTGGTCGAGCGCTGGTCCATTCCCGTTGCTCAGTTTTGGCCGCTGCAGCTCGCTATCGCCAGCGATCATGCCATGAATGCGGGTTACGACCCGGCGCCGTGGCTGGTTGAGGCTGATGCGGTGCTGGTTATCAACGCGCTGACTCCCTGGGCGCCATCGCAAGTCTCGCCGCCAGACGACTGCAAGGTTATTCACATCGGGCCCGATCCCTTGTTCACCCGCTATCCAATACGCGGCTTCCGGGCTGACGTGACGGTGGCGGGTGAGGTGGCAGCGGTGCTGGCCGCGCTGGATGCTGAGATGGGTACGCCGGGCGAGCTGACGCGGCGTGCGCACGTTGCCGGGCGCTGTGCGGAGATACGCTCTGCCGCCGAGGCTGAGGCCGCCGCGGGCCGGGGTGCCCCCATGACAAAGGCCTGGGCCGCGCAGTGCGTGTCGGACCTGCTGGCCGAGCATGACGGCGTGCTGTTCACTGAGCTCGGTTGTCCCACGGCGAACATGACGCTGCGCCATGCGGAGGCCTTCTACCAGGAGCCCCACTCGGGCGGGCTCGGCTGGGGCTTTCCGGCGGCGCTCGGCAGGCGTCTCGCCGAACCCGGTCGGCTCGTGGTGGCGACCGTCGGCGATGGCTCCTATATCTTTGCCAACCCTACGGCCTGCCATCAGATTGCCGAGGCGCTGGACCTACCGATCCTGCTCGTCGTGCTCAACAACGCCGCCTGGGACGCGGTGCGTCGGGCCACTCTCGAGATATTCCCCGACGGTCATGCCGCACGCGCCAATGCGATGCCGCTGACCTCTCTCGCGCCGACCCCCGATTTTGCCAAACTCGCAGAGGCCCATCGTGCCTGGTCGCAGACGGTCGAAGCGGGCAGAGAGCTACCGGCAGCGCTTGCGCACGCGGCCCAGGTGGTGTTGAAGGAGCGTCGTCTGGCTTTGTTGGAAGTGCGGGTCTCTTAAGAGAATGGGCAAAATACCACTGGGCGCCATCCCGGGCCACTACGCGGCGCTGCTCGGCGAGGACCGGGTGGCCCTGATCCACCCAGAAGGTGAACTAAGCTGGGGCGGGCTCGAGCGCGCCACGAACCAACGGGCGCGTCGGCTTGCCAAGCTCGGCGTGGAAGCGGACGACCTGGTCACCATTGCCCTGCCCAACGGCAATCGCTTCTTCGAGACCACGTTCGCGATCTGGAAGCTGGGGGCGACACCGCATGTGGTGTCCTCGCGCCTGCCGGCGGCGGAGTTGCAGGAAATCATCGCCGTGGCCAAGCCGCGCCTGGTTATCGGTCCCGATCCGGAAATTCTGCCCGGCACCACAGTCCTGCCCGCGGATTTCACGGCCACAAGCCATGACGACGGGCCCATGCCGGCCAAGGTCGCGCACTATTGGAAGGCCATGTCGAGTGGCGGTTCCACGGGGCGGCCCAAGATCATCGTCGATCATAATCCGGCGGTGTTCGATCCGGATGAAGAGGATTTCCTCGACATGCCGAGCGCGGGCTGCCTGTTAAACCCGGGCCCACTCTATCACAATGCGCCCTTCATCATGGCGCATCGCGGCCTCTTTCGCGGCAACCAAGTGGTGGGCATGCTGCGCTTTGACGCGGCGGAGTCTCTGCGCCTGATCGAGCAGCACTGCGTTGAATGGGTGATGATGGTACCAACCATGATGCACCGTATCTGGCGCCTCGATGCGGCCGAGCGCGAGGCCTTCGATTTGTCGAGTTTGCGTATCGTTAGCCATGTCGCGGCACCCATGCCGGTCTGGCTCAAGCAGAACTGGATCGACTGGCTTGGGTCTGAGCGCGTCTGGGAGCTCTATGGCGGCACTGAAGGTACTGGCGTCACTTGGTGCAGCGGCACGGAATGGCTAGCGCACAAGGGTACCGTCGGTAAGACCGTGCGGGGCTCTAGCGTGCGCATTCTCGACGAAAATGGCAAAGATTGTCCGTCCGGGGTCATGGGCGAAGTCTATCTGATGCCGGAAGCCGGACCCGGAACTAGCTATCACTATATCGGCGCAGAGGCCAAAGTCGCGGATGGGGGCTGGGAGACTCTCGGCGATGTTGGCTACGTCGACGAGGACGGCTATCTCTATCTCGGTGACCGCCGTGGAGACATGATCATCTCGGGCGGTGCCAACATCTATCCGGCCGAGGTTGAGTCGACGCTGGCCGAGCATCCGGGTGTCGATACGGTAGTGGCGATTGGCTTGCCAGACGAGGATATGGGAGAGCTCGTACACGCCATTGTACAGCCGCATGACGACTGGAACGACAAACTCAACGACACCATGTTGGCGGAGTTTGTCAAAGAGCGTCTAGCCCGCTATAAGACACCGCGCAGTTATGAGTTTGTCACCTATTCATTGCGCAACGATGCTGGAAAAGTACGCCGCTCCCAGCTGCGCGCCGAGCGCATTCCCACTAAAGCCTAGGTTGGCTCCAACTCACGCTCTACCATCGGCTTGATCTCGGTATGAAAGTTTCCATGGTCACCAACGCTTTGCGGTGTGACGATCCGCCAACCTGGAAGTGAAACATGTAGTGCGAGGCACGTGAGGCGCGGATCTTGCCGCAGAGGTGCTCGGCGATGATCTCGCAATCGCCGATCAGGAGGTTCTGTGCCATCTCCTCGAGCGGAATCTCATCCGGCAGGGGCACTTCCGTCATCATGCCGCCGTCCATCACTTCGGCGCGCCGCCGCAGCGTTGAGGTCAGCCGCATCTGGTGGCGGCAGTTGTCAGCATAGGCCAGCGTCTTCTCCGGGCTTTCCGTGACGCACATGAAGCGTTGCACGCCAAGCGGCATAGTCTCGCTATCGCGCCCTTCCGCTGCGAACATCTCGGCGACGCGCGCGCACATGGTGCGTTGGTATTCAGCCCCTAGCCAACGTCCGGTGAACATGGGCGTCAGACCGCGCTGGGCGCAAAGCCTGTGGCCGAAGGGGTTGTCGCCGGCAAGCCAGATGTTTGGTATGTCATTGACAGGGCGGGCGCTGATATGGGTCTCGGGCAGCTGATAGTATCGACCGTCGTAAGCGAAGGTCTCTTGCCCGAAGGCGAGTAACAGCATGTCGAGAAATTTCGTCAGCATGCCCTGGGCATCGGTCAGATCCTTGCCGAAGCGGTCGAACTCGTAGGGCTGATAGCCGCTGCCGACACTGAGCACCAGGCGCCCGCCGCTTAACGAATCGACCACGCCGATCTCCGCCAACAGGCGTGCCGGATCATAAAGCGGTACTACAATCACCGCGGGACCGAGCTGGATCTCCTTAGTGACGCCCGCGCAATGGGCCGCCATGAGCAAGGGCGAAGGGCAGATACAGTAATTGGAGAAATGATGCTCGGCAAACCAAGCGATCTCGAAGCCAAGCCCGGCCACACGCTGGTGGTGGACGGCGGCGCTACCCTGATCAGCCGGGCGCGTGCGTCCGACGACCAGCCTGCGGACCTCTGAAGAGAGACGGTGACCGACGGGCAAGCTTATGGCAGGCGGGTGGGCGCTATGTTGCGCAGCGGGGTAGCGGAAGTCCCGATTCCCTGCTATGCCGGGCGCCTTGGGCTTCCTGCAGAAAAGCTAACAAGAGAAGTGAGGCGATGAAGGCAATACGGTATGAAGCGCCGCGCGACCTGGATCAGGCGGTGGCATTACTGAACGAGGCCGGCGGCGATGCGCGCGTGTTGGCCGGCGGCAGCGACCTCCTGGTACAGATGCGCGCCGGTCTGGTGCGGCCCGGGCTGATCGTGGATGTGAAGCACATTGAGCAGATGTGCACCATCGGCAATGACGATGGTGGATTTCGCATTGGTGCCGCGGTATGCGGCGCGGCGGTGGGTGAACATGCGGCTCTCGGTGCGGCTTGGCCGGGCGTCGTGGAGGCGACCGAGCTGATCGGCTCGACACAGGTTCAGGGCCGGGCTTCGCCAGGTGGCAATCTTTGCAATGCTTCGCCTGCGGCCGATAGCGTACCCGCCATGGTTGCGGCTGGCGCCGTATGCACTGTCGTCGGGGCGAACGGCAGCCGTGACGTGGCGGTCGAGGATATTCCGACCGGCCCGGGGCAGACCTCGCTCGCAGCGGGCGAATTGGTGGTGGATTTCCGCCTGCCACCGCGTCCGACGAACGCGTCTGACGCCTATCTGCGCTTCATCCCACGCACCGAGATGGACATCGCCGTGGTCGGCGTTGGCATCAGTCTCAGCCTCGACGGCGGCGGCAACGTGAGTGCCGCGCGGGTCGCCTTGGGGGCCGTTGCGCCGACGGTTCTGCGTGTCGATGCCGCGGCGGAGGCGATCACCGGACGCGGCCTCGATGAGGCCGCGCTCGACGCATTGGCTGCCGCTGCCAGCGCCGCTTGCCGCCCGATAGACGACAAGCGCGGCACTGCCGAATATCGAATAAAGGTGGCGGGCGTGCTGGCCCGGCGCGTCGCCCTTATTGCTAAAGATCGGGCAGGGAGCTAAGCAATGGCACGGCATCACGTAACCACCACCGTCAACGGCGAGCCCGTTGAATTTCTCTGTGATACCGAGCAGACCCTGCTCGATGCGCTGCGCGACGAGCTTAGTCTGACAGGCGCCAAGGAAGGCTGTTCTTCTGGCGACTGCGGCGCCTGCAGCGTCATCGTTGATGACCGGCTGGTGTGCTCCTGCCTGGTGCTCGGGGTTGAGGCCGAGGGCGCCAAGATCGAGACAATCGAGGGCATGGCTGAGGGCGAGAAGTTGCATCCGTTGCAGCGGGTTTTTCTGGAAGAGGCAGCGCTACAATGCGGCTTCTGCACGCCGGGTATTCTCGTCGCCGCAAAGTCACTATTGGAGCGCAATCCGGATCCGAGCGAGATCGAGATCCGCTATTGGTTAGCTGGCAATCTTTGTCGCTGTACGGGCTATGACAAGGTGGTGCGCGCGGTGCAAGACGCGGCTGCCGAGATGAGGGGAGCCTAGCGATGGGTGAACAGTCCCAAAATTACAAGTGGATAGGCAAGCGCACCTTGCGTCCGGACGGTCCGGACAAGGTAACCGGACGGGCCAAGTTCGGCGCTGACCTGGCTTTGCCGGGCATGCTGCACGGCCGTGTGCTGCGCAGTTCCCATGCCCATGCCAACATCCGCGGCATCGATACCAGCAAGGCTGAGGCTCTGCCCGGCGTTAAGGCGGTGATCACCGGTGCCGACTTTCCCAATCCCGGCCAGGGCAAGATGATCGCTTTCGGCGAAGGGCAACTCAACTACAGCGACATGGCGCGCAACGTTATTGCGCGCGAGAAGGCGTTTTATGACGGCCATGCAGTCGCCGCGGTGGCGGCAACGAGCGCGGCAGCCGCCGAGGAGGCCCTATCGCTGATCGAGGTCGACTACGAGTTGCTGCCACACGTCATCGACGTCGAGGCGGCGATGGAGCCGAATGCGCCCGTGTTGCATGATAACCTGTTTACCGACGGTGTTACGCCAACGCCCGACAAGCCGTCCAATATAGCCAGTCGCCTGGAGTTCAATCTCGGCGACGTCGAGGCCGGCTTCGCCAAGGCCGACGCGGTGGTTGAGCGCAAGTTTACCACCCAACCCGTGCATCAGGGCTATATCGAGCCCCACGCTGTGGTCGCCGAGGCCACTGAGGACGGCCAGGTACGCATCTGGTGCTCCTCCCAGGGTGCCTTCATGGTACGTGGCAACACGGCCCAGGCCCTGGGGATGGACATGGCGCAGATTCGCGTCACCCCTGCCGAGATCGGCGGCGCTTTCGGCGGCAAGACCGTGATCTATCTGGAACCGCTGGCGGTGCGCCTGTCGCAAAAGGCGGGGCGGCCTGTTCGCATGGTGATGAGCCGCGAGGAGGTTTTCCGCGGCTCCGGCCCGACCTCGGGCTCGGCGATGGAAGTTAAGATTGGCGTCACCAAAGATGGTAAGATCACCGCTGCCCAGGCGACTCTCAAGTTCCAGGCTGGTGCCTTCCAGGGCTCGCCGGCGGGGCCCGGTGCCATGTGTGCCTTTGGGCCCTACGATCTGGAGAACGTCAACGTGGTCGGCTACGACGTGGTGGTCAATCGGCCCAAGGTCGCGGCCTATCGCGCACCCGGCGCGCCGATCTCTGAGTTTGCCGTCGAAAGCGTGCTCGACGAGATCGCCGGCAAGATCGGTATCGACCCGTTGGAGTTGCGCCTGAAGAACGGCGCTAAGGAAGGCACCCAGGCCGCCTATGGTCCCAAGTTCGGCCCGATTGGCTATCTGGAGACCGTCGAGGCGGCAAAAGCGCACGAGCATTACGCGGCACCGTTGGGACCCAACCAGGGCAGGGGAGTGGCCTCGGGCTTCTGGTTCAATATCGGCGGCGAGTCGAGCGCGTCAATGCAGATCAGCGAGGACGGTACCGCGACGGTGCTCACCGGCAGCCCCGACATCGGCGGCTCGCGCGCCTCGATGGCGATCATGGCGGCAGAGGTGCTGGGCATCGATGTCGATAAGGTGCGCCCGATAGTTGCCGACACTAACTCCGTCGGCTACTGTTTCGTGACTGGCGGTAGCCGCGTCACTTTCGCCACCGGTATGGCGGTGATTCAGGCCGCCGAAGACGTCGTTGACCAGATGCGCCAGCGCGCCGCCAAGGAATGGGACATTCCCGTTGATGCGGTGGTCTGGGAGGATGGCTGTGCCAAGCCAGCGGGTAGCAATGCGGGCGACTTCGAGCCGCTCTCGATCGACGATATCGCCGCCCAGGCGGGCAAGACCGGCGGGCCGATTTCGGCCAACGCGGCGCTCAACGCGCAAGGTGCGGGGCCCGGCTTCGGCACCCATATTTGCGATGTTGAGGTCGACCCGGAAACCGGCCGTGTCACGATATTGCGTTACACCGCCATTCAGGATTGCGGCAAGGCCATCCACAAGGCCTATGTGGAAGGCCAGATTCAGGGCGGCGCGGCGCAAGGAATCGGCTGGGCGCTGAACGAGGAATATATATATGACGAGAAAGGCCGCCTCGATAATCCCGGCTTCCTCGACTACCGCATTCCCGTCGCCTCGGACCTGCCGATGATCGAGGCGGTCATCGTCGAAGTGGCCAACCCGACCCATCCCTACGGCGTGCGCGGCGTCGGCGAGGTGCCGATCATTCCGCCCATGGCGACGGTGGCCAACGCCATCGAGGGCGCCATCGGCGTGCGCATGACTGAACTGCCGATGTCGCCGCCCAAGGTATTGGCGGCGCTCGATAATGGCCGTTGAGTCCGGCAGAGGGTGAAGCGCCGAAGCGGCCACATATCATGGCGCGCATCATCCTCACTTCCGGCCTCGGCAAGCAATATGCCGGCGGCCAGACC